>CAKUMG010001623.1 GCA_934667465.1 uncultured Actinoplanes sp.
CTGCCGAACAGACCGGTGTGAGGTGGCCTGCGACGTGGCGCACCGGCCGCTTCTGGGCCGTGGCGCTGCTCGTCGCCGCCACCCTGCTGGCCGGCGGGGTGGCGACCGTGGTCGTCGGGTACGCGCTGGGCCGCGCCGAGCAGCGCTACATCGGCCAGTCGATGAACCGCTACGCGGCCGACGTCGGCACCGCCGTCACGACGGAGGTGGACCGCTACGGCGGCACGCTCACCGACCTGGCCCGTGCGCTCGCCGCGCAGACCGATCTCAGCCGCACCGACTTCGCCGACATCACGGGCGGTCTCGAGCCGGACCGGTTCCCGGGCGTGAGCGGGTTCGCGTTCGTCGTGCCCGCCACCCGGGCCGAGGCCGGCAGGGTGCAGAGCTACTGGCGCGGGCAGGGCGCCACGGGCCTGACGTTCCAGCCGCAGGGCAGCAGGTCGGTGTCGAACTTCGTGGTCTATTCGCAGGCGGTGGACGGCAGCACCGCCGTGCCGCCGGGCTCCGACGTGACGGTCGTGCCCGAGCTGGTCGAGTCGATGACCGTGGCGCGTGCGACCGGGAACATGGCGGCGACCCGATCCTACGTGCTGCTCAAGGACCGCATCCTGCCCGCCGCCGACCAGCAGGCGTCGTTCAGCCTGGTCGCCCCGGTCCGCACCCGGGCCGGGGGGTTCCGCGGGTGGCTGGTCATGGGCGTGCACGGCGCCGACTTCCTCGACCGTACGCTCAGCGAGCGCGCCGAGGCGATGGTCCGCGTCGTGCTGGACGAGGCGTCGGTGGCGGGCGCCGTGCTGATCGCGAGCGCGGACCGGGGCACCGTCGACCCGGACCCCAGCCTGGTCCGGGAGCGGGCGGTCAGCGTGGGGCAGCGGGTGTGGCGGCTCACCGTGCTGCCGACCGAGCGGCTGCGCACCACCGCCGACCATTCGCTGACCGTGGTGGCGGTCAGCTCCTGCGTCGGCGTGACCCTGATCCTGGCGCTGCTGGTCGGGCTGCTGGCGAGCGCGCGCAACCGGGCGATGGCGCACGTCGACCGGGCCACCGCCGACCTGCGCGACGACATCGCCCGCCGCGAGCAGGTGGAGCAGCAGCTGCGCGAGCGCGAGCACCAGCTGCGGCACCAGGCGCTGCACGACCCGCTGACCGGGCTCGCCAACCGGACCCTGTGCTACGAGCGGGTGGCGCACGCCCTGCTCACCCATGCCCGCACCGGGCACACGTTCGCGGTGATCTTCCTGGACCTGGACGGCTTCAAGGAGGTCAACGACCGGTTCGGGCACGCCGGCGGCGACGCGCTGCTGCGCGAGGTAGCCGACCGGCTGCGCGGCTGCCTGCGCGCCAGCGACACGATCGCGCGGCTCGGCGGCGACGAGTTCGCGGTCATCACCGAGCGGCTCACCGCGCCGGAGGACGTGCACGCGGCCGCGACCCGGATCGTGGAGACGCTGGGGCACCCGTACTACCTCGAGGGCGGCACGGCGACCGTCACGGCGAGCGTCGGCATCGCCCGCAACCGGCCCGGCGCCGACGCGGACGACGAGCTTCGCGAGGCCGATCTGGCGATGTACGCGGCGAAGAAGTCCGGCAAGGCCCGGTACGTGATCGCGGGCCTGCCGGGCT
>CAKUMG010001624.1 GCA_934667465.1 uncultured Actinoplanes sp.
GTTCACGATCCGAGCTCCGGCGAGCGCGGGATCCGCCGCGAGCAGACCGACGTACCCGGCGCCGAGCCCGGACGGATCGGTTCGGCGACCCGCGTCCGTGACGCTGTCGCCGGCGAAGACGATGGTGGGCGCTGTCATAGAGACCTCCGGGGCTGTCGATCCACCCTCTCAGGGTTTCTTTCACGCGTCAATCAATTCACGCGCGACCCTTGCGTCGCCGCGTCGGGTGTGGTTACTTGATCGCGTCAATAAAGGTGCCTCCCGCGGGACGCGCCGTGCGCCCTGGAACAGTGCCGTTCCGCACCTCGACCAGTGCGCTTCCCCGAGATGGATGGAGAGCACGATGACACCCCCGACCCCCCGCTCGTCGAAGCGACTGCTCCGGCAGGCGCTCGGTGGGCTCGCCGCCGCCGGCGTCGTGGCCCTGGGCATGACGGCACCCGCGGTCGCCGAGAGCACGCCGTCCGCGGTTGCGGCCGCCGATCCGGCGCCCGTCGCCAATCCCGCGCCCGTCGCCCCGGCGCCGGTCCCGCGCCTGGAGGAGGGCGACCTCGCGACGGCCCCGTACATGGGGTGGAGCAGCTTCAGCCTCCAGGTCTACACGGCGAAGAACGACATCATCGACGCCGATCAGTTGATCGCGCAATCGGACGCGATGCGCGCGAAGCTGCAGAAGTTCGGCTACGACCACATCAACGTGGACGCGGGCTGGAACGACGGCTTCGACGAGTACGGCCGCCCGAAGCCGAGCGCCGATCACTTCCCCGACGGCATCCAGGCCGTGATCGATCACGTGCACGACAACGATCAGAAGTTCGGCCTCTACTTCATCCCGGGCATCGGCCCCGAGGTGTACGAGGCGGCCCTGCCCATCCTGAACGCGCCGGGGTGCACGACGCACGACATCGTCAAGCAGCCGCTGCAGCAGGCGGACTACTGGGACATCGGGTACGCGCTCGACTTCGACAACCCCTGCGCCACCGCGTGGGTCGAGTCGGTGGGCGAGCTGCTCGAGGGCTGGGGCGTCGACTTCGTGAAGTTCGACAGCGTCACCCCCGGCTCCGGCATCAGCGACCTTTCGCTGGATGCGCGGCGCGATGTGGCTGCCTGGTCGAAGGCGCTGCACGGCCGCGGCATCTGGTTCGAGCTGTCCTGGGCGCTCGACCCGGCCTACGCCGACTACTGGCGCGAGCACGCGGACGGCTGGCGCATCGACTGGGATGTCGAGGCATACGCGCCCGGTGAGGCCATGGTCAGCTGGGAGACGATCTCCCGCCTCTTCCCGAAGGCCGCCACGTGGTGGCGGGAGACGGGCCCCGGCGGCTTCGGCGATCTCGACTCCCTCAACGTGGGCAACGGCAACATGAACGGCCTCACGATCGACGAGCGTCGCCTGGCGAACCTGCGGGCGGCGGGCTTCCCGGGCCGCGTCCTGCCGGTCCACCTGCGACCGCCAATCCTCGCTGGCCGGTTCCGTGGTCGCGTCCACCCTGGCTGCCCTCATCCGGCGATATCCGCCCCGTCCGTCCCGACGGCCGCCGACCCGGCCGGCCCGTGGTCCGACCCGGTCCGGGTGCCCGGCATCACCGGCATCGACCCGGACCTCGCCTGGGACGACGAGG
>CAKUMG010001625.1 GCA_934667465.1 uncultured Actinoplanes sp.
GGCCAGCACCCATTCCCTGTGCCTGACTAATACCAACGGCTTTAAAGACTGACCTTCGCCCATGGCCTTGTTGCGATGGATCGGATGCGTTCAGGAGCTTTTGTCAGCGCGATCCAGGCGTTACAGCAGGTGTCGACGATGGCTTCATATGACTCGAACACGCGATGGCTGAGGTGGTTCTGGCGCAGGAACTGCCAGATGTTCTCGACCGGATTGAGTTCCGGACAGTAGGGCGGCAGATGAAGCAGACTGATGTTGTCCGGCACCTTCAGCTTGTCTCCCGGCTGATGCCAGCCGGCGCCGTCGAGCACCAGCACGGCATGATGGCCATCGGCGACGTGCCGGCTGATTTCGGTCAGATGCAGGTTCATGGCCTCGATATTGACCCGGGGCAGGACCAGGGCCGCGCCGACGCCCCGGTCGGGGCAGACCGCTCCGAACAGATAGGCCCATTCATAGCGCAGATCGCGCGGCGCCCGCGGCCGGCTGCCACGTTCAGCCCAAACATAGGTCAAGGTTCCCTGCTGACCGACGCGGGCCTCATCTTGCCACCATAACTCAAGAGGCCTGTCCCTGGCCGCCTCGGGCACGACCCCGGCTACAAGGTCCGCAAAGTTTTTTTATGCACCTCAAGGGCTTGAGCGTCCTGTTGCGGATGCTGGGGCCGAACCGACACGTGCCGGAAAGCCAGACGCTTGAGCAAGGCGCCGACGCTGCGCTCGGCCAGCACGACGCCGAACCGCCGCTCGATCCGGGCTGCGATATCCTTGCGGCGCCACCGGACAACACCATCTTCGACGGGGTCGGGGCCGGCACGGACCCAGGCCGCCACTTCCTCCTCCTGCTCGGGCTTGAGCTTCGGTATTGCGCCCGCAGGCTTGCGGTCGGACAGTCCCAGGGTACCTTCGGCATTGTAGCGGTGAACCCAGTCGCGCAGCGTCTGACGATCCATGCCGCAGGTCCGCGCCGCTTCCGTTCGAGGCCGTCCTTCCAGGACCAGCGCCAAAGCCAGCATCCGCCGCGCCGCTTCGATGCTGCCAGACCGTTGCGCCCGGCAACGCAGATCGCTCGCCGTCAAATCCAGCCGCGTAATCGCAACCGCCGTTCCCATAACACCTTCCCTCGAAATCAACGAGGGTAACGAATCACATTTCTTCAGACAGGGGAACCCTCAACCCGAGAGTCACTTTTCAATGCCGTTGGTATAAGACGGGCATCCCGCCCGACAGTATCGCGCGGTCCGCCGGCGCTGTACCGGTCGTTGCCGCCAAGGTTCCACAGAAGCGCCGTTCCGCCGACCTGCCCGAACGCCTGCCCTCGTTCGTCGATTTCGAAGATGTCGTCGCCGGCACCGTCGATCAGGGCGGCAACACCTTCCGCCGCAGCAGCCTGCGCGAAGATGCGAGCCGAATACCTGTCTTTGCCCGTAAGGTCGACCAGCAGGGCCACGCCGCCCAGCGTTGCCGCCTGGGCGCCCGTGGTTCCTTCATAGGTGTCGTCGCCCGCAAGGTCGATCAGGGCTACGAGCGACCTGATCGCGAGAGGGCTTCCGGCGTACCGGTCGTTCCCTTGGAGGTCCACGATCGTCAGCTGGCTATTCACGACCGGGCCGGTATACTCG
>CAKUMG010001626.1 GCA_934667465.1 uncultured Actinoplanes sp.
TGAACTCGCGGGCCAGCTGGTCCTGGTTCTTCGGGTGCTGCAGGGAGATGCGCAGCTCGCGGGAGTAGAGCTGGATCAGCCGGCGGGCGCGTTCGAGGCATTCCTCGCGGGTGCGGCCGCCGACGGCGATGCGGTGCCAGCCGTGGGCGCGGGCGGACTCGACGGGCAGGCCGGTGGTCATCTCGTCGCCGATGACCAGGGCGCGCTTGGCGAGCCGCTCGAGTTCGGGCGGGGCGTCGATGCCGTGCTCGGCGTAGTCCAGCTGCTGGGAGCGGATCATCCGGAGCCGGTGCTCGAGGTTCTTGAAGGAGCCGGTGGCGCCGAGGATGTCGATCCGTGACGACAGCTCCATCGGCCACGGCAGGCGCTCGTGGAAGTGCATCCACGGCTCGTGCTTCTCGGGGATCTCCAGCGGCTCCATGCGGCCGACGGAGAGCACGGCGACGTGCCGCTCCTCGCCGGTCATGCGGTTGACGAGCTTGACTGTCGAGCCGTACGGGGTGCGGTAGCGCTCCACCTGCTCGGTGAGCGCCAGCAGGTCGCCGCGCTCCCATTGACCGTTCGACACCGGCGACAGCGGGCCCGGAGGGGCCATGCAGAGCGCCACCGACCGGAACAGGAGCCATTCGAGCTCCTGCGGGGTCACCCGGCGCCCGCGCATGCCGAACGCGTTGAGCACTTCGTCGAACTGTTCGACCGTGCGGCCGAGCTTGCGCCGTTCTCCGTCGGTGGTGCCCCGGCCGAACACGCGCATGACCCGCTCGGCGAAGGTGTCGCCCAGGGACCGCCGCGCGAACGTGACGCCGAGGTAGGTCTGTCCCTCGGCGTGGTTCACCGAGAGCAGGTGGCGCTGCGCGGCGACGAGATGGTCGCTCCACGAGGTGGAACCGGTGACGTCGGGCAGCGGGCTGGCCGTGAACGAGTCGACCGTGCGGGCCCATTCGTCGGCCGGGAACGGCCGGCTGGTGCGGCGCAGGTGGAGGCGGAACCCGGCCAGGCCCGCATATTGCTCGGAGATGGCCGAGAGCAGCGCCTCGCGCTCGGCGTCGGGGCGGAACGCCCAGCGCACCTCGGGCAGGTAGTACCAGGCGGTCACGGTGCTCTGCGTGAACGTCAGGTGTCCGGCGATCTCGCTGATGGCCAGTTCCATGGCCGGGTCGCGGTCGCCGAACTTGATCTTGTGGGGGCGCAGCGGCGAGGGCTTGACGTCCTTCGGCTTGCGGAGCGCGACGTCCTTCTTCTTCCGCGCGGGTGCCTTCTCGCGGCGCTGGGCGGGGGCCTTCTCGGTGAGCGGCGCGAGCTCGGTGGTCGCCGGCTCCTGCGGCACGGCGTGCACCCCCGGCGCCACCGTGGCGGCCTGCTGCCAGAGCGGCACGGGCTCCGCGGCAGGCGGGACCTCGGTCGCGTCGAAACCGTCGAAATCGGCCTCGGGTCCCAGCGGCGCCCGGGTGTAGGGCGACACGGGCGCGTCGACGGGCCGAGCGGGCGCGGAAAGCGCGACAACCGGCGGATCCGCAGGCGGCGGCGTCACCGAAGGCATAACCGGAGCCGGCGGCAGAGGAGTGACCGGAGCCGGCGGCAGAGGAGTGACCGGAGCCAGCGGCAAAGGAGTAACCG
>CAKUMG010001627.1 GCA_934667465.1 uncultured Actinoplanes sp.
GCGTGACGATGACGATGGTCACGCCCAGCTCGGCGTTGATGCCGCGCAACGCGGCGAAGACCTCGGCCGCCGTCGCCTCGTCGAGCTCGCCCGTCGGCTCGTCGGCGAAGAGGACCTCGGGATTGTTGGCCACGGCGACCGCGACCGCCGTACGCTGCTGCTCGCCGCCGCTCATCGCATCCGGCCGCCGGTCGGCGCAGTGCGCGACGCCCACCATCTCGAGCAGCTCCAGCGCGCGGGTGCGCGCCTTCCTCCCCCGGGTGCCGGCCAGCTTCATCGGCAGCTCGACGTTCTCCCGCGCGGTCAGATAGGGCAGCAGGTTGCGCCCGGTCTGCTGCCACACGAAGCCGACGACCCGGCGCCGGTACTCGAGGCGGCGGCGCTTGTTCAGGCTCAACAGGTCATATCCGGCGACCCGGGCGATCCCGGCCGTCGGCACGTCGAGCCCGGACAGGATGTTGAGCATCGTGGACTTGCCCGAGCCGGACGCGCCGACGATCGCCAGCAGCTCGCCGCGGTCGACGGACAGGTCGAGGCTCTGCAACGCGACGACCTCGACGCCCTCGGTCTTGAAGATGCGCACCAGGCCGTCGCAGACGATGTGCCCGCCCAGCCGGTCGGTGCCCCCGGCGCGCGCGGCGGCCCGCTCGGCTGCCCGGCGCTGCAACTCCCCCAGATCAGGAGCGGTCATCAGCTCTCCTCCCCCAACCGCAGAGATTGTCCGAGACCCATCGTGCGGTGGGCCAGTTCCTCGACGGCGACGGCGCCCGCGACACCGGCCGCCAGCAGCGCGAACGCGAACACCGGCAGCCACGGGCCGACCACGACCCCGGTGCCTGCCCCGGCGGTGAGCCCCGACAGCCCCAGCGCCGGGCCGAGCAGCACCGGCAGCCCCCAGCCGACCAGCGCACCGGCCACGAACGCCACCGTCAGCAGCGGCGTCAGCTCCAGGATCAGCAGGTTGCGCCCCTGCCGCCCGGAGAGCCCCAGCGTGCGCAGCCGCGACAGCGCCCGCCCGCGGTCCGGCGCCCCCGCCAGGACCGCCAGCCCGACCGCGAGCAGGGCCAGCACCGCCGAGCCCGCCGCGCCGGCCACGAAGATGAAGCCGAGCAGCCCGTTGACGCCGCTCTGCTGCAGCTCGGCGCGGTACTGCTCCCAGGTGGTGACGGTGGCGGCCTGCGGCAGCTGCGCGTCGGTGACCTCGGTCGCGTCGCCGTCGACCGTGCGGCGCAGCACGCCCAGGTAGTACTCGCGCTGGGCCGCGTTGCCCGCCTCGATCAGAGCGGCCCGGTCGTAGCCGTTCCCCGCGATCAGGAAGCCGGTGGGGATCAGGGGCTGTTCCGGCAGGATCGGCAGGGCGTTCCAGCCGACGGCGACGAAGCGGCGGGTGCCGGCCTCGAGCCCGGGCAGGCTGTCGGCGACCGCGGCCACCCGGAAGTCGTACCGCTGCCCCTGCACGACCACCAGGCCGCCCGCGCCGACGTCGGCGGCGACCGCCGGCGAGACGACCACCGGCACCGGCCCGGCCTCGGTGCGCGGGGCGGACAGCGCCGCGGGCACCTCCCGGTCGACGCCGCTGCGCCGCATCACCTCGGCCGTCGCGGCGCCGTCGAGGAC
>CAKUMG010001628.1 GCA_934667465.1 uncultured Actinoplanes sp.
CCTCGGGCCCGCCGACGGTGGCCCGTCCCGACCCGCGCTCGGACCCGGCCCCGTTCGTCCCGGCCCAGCCCAACCCGGCCGGCCGGCCGCTGCCCCAGCGCGCCGCCCTCACCACCGATGCCGCGGCGTCGCGCCCGCTGCTGGAACCCGGCGTCCGCCCCGGCCCGCGCATCATGATCGAGAATGTCCGGGTCAACACGTTCGGCAACGAGGCCACGGTGTCGGTCAGCCTCACCGTCAACGGCCAGGTCGCCACGGGCGAGAGCACCGGGCCGGCCGTCGACGGCTTCCTGCTGCGGCTCTGCGCCACGGCCACGGCCAACGCGGTCGATCAGCTGCTCAGCCGCTCCGAGCACGCGGACGGTCCGGCCAAGTGTTATGTCGAGCATGCGGCGGCAGTGCCCTTCGGCTCCATCCAGGTGGCCGTGGTGGTCGTCCTGCTGGCCACCGACGGCTGGGTCGAGCAGCTCGCCGGCTCGGCGGTGGTCACGGGTGACGACCGGCACGCCATGGTCCGCGCCACTCTCGCGGCGGTCAACCGCCGGCTTGAGGCACTCTTGTCCTGATGAAGGGTGCACAACTCGCGGCGGACGACGCTCTGCCGCCCGACGGCGCGATCCCGCCGCCGTGGCCGGCCCGCCGGGTCCAGGTCGGCGGCGCCATGCTCCATGTCCGTGACACGCCCGCCACCGCCCCGGGGGCCGAGCCGGCGGTCTACGTGCACGGGCTCGGCGGCTCGTCGCAGAACTTCACCGACGTGGCGGGCCTGCTGGCCGACCGCTTCGACGGCCAGGCGGTCGACCTGCCCGGCTTCGGTTACAGCGACCCCAGCCGGCGCTACTCGATCGCCGACTTCGCCGACAAGCTCACCGCCTATCTGGAGTTCTCCGGCCGCGGCCCCGTCCACCTCGTGGGCAACTCGCTCGGCGGCTCCATCTCGGTCCGGGTGGCGGCGCTGCGCCCCGACCTGGTGCGCACGCTGACGCTGATCAGCCCCGCGATGCCGTTCCTCGACCCGCGGCGCACGGCACAGGGCCCGCTGCTGCCGCTGCTCGCGCTGCCGCGCGCCGACCTGGTCTATGCGTGGGGTCTCGGCCGGCTGACCGTCGAGCAGGTCGCCGAGCAGGTGGTCCGGGCGTGCTTCGGCGACACCACCCGGGTCAGCGACCAGCGCCGGGCGGAGGCCATCGAGGAGATCCGCCTGCGCTACACGGTCGAGCACTACCCGAAGGCCTACATGGGCACGCTGCGCGGCCTGGTGTCGAGCTTCGTGCGCGCCTATCTCCCGGGCGCGGGCTCGCAGTGGCGGCTCGCCGCCCGCATCGCCGCCCCGACGCTGGTGATCGGCGGGATGCGCGACACCCTCATCGACGCCCGGGTGCCCGCCCAGGTGGCCCGCACCATCCCGGACAGCCGGCTGCTCCTGCTGCCCGGAGTGGGTCACGTGGCCCAGATGGAGGTCCCGCGGCTGGTCGCCCGCGGCATCGCCGGCTTCATGCAGGAAATGACCGCCCCGTCAGTCGGGTAAGGGGTGTGAAAGGCTGACGGCCGATGATCGACGTCCGCACGCCTGACACGCTCCCGTCCGCCGGACGGCGCCGCTACTGGCCTGCCGC
>CAKUMG010001629.1 GCA_934667465.1 uncultured Actinoplanes sp.
GTGGTGCCGCCGTTCTGGGTGCCCCAGCCGACGAGATCGGTGACGGCAGCCGCCGCGACCGGGGCCGCCGACTGGTCGACCGCGGCGAACGCGGCCGTTCTCGTCGCCGCGGCGCCGGTGGCGATGAGGACGAGCGAGGCCGCGCCGGCGGTGGCACCGCGGGCGGCGTGGCGCAGGGACTTGCGCATGGGAACTCCTTGGGTCGAGGCGCCGCGCGGGAGCACGGGGCGCATCGTGGGACCGCGCGGGGGGACGCGCGGTGGGGTGGGCCGCGCGGTTTCGCGCGGCGTGGTGAGACCGTGCGGAGGACGCACGGCGTGGTGGGGCCGCGCGATTCACACGGCGTGGTGGGCCGCGCGATTCACACGGCGTGGTGGGGCCGCGCGGTTTCGCACGGCATGGTGGGCCGCGCGGTGGGGCGCGGTGTGGTGGGCCGCGCGGTGGGGCGCGGCGTGATCGGCGCACGGGCGGTCGCGGCAGCGGGGTGCGCTACCGGCGGCCGGCGTGGCGGCGCCGATGTGGAGACCTCGGTGCTTCAGCGGCGGGACCGCACGGCGCACCGGGGTGGAACGGAACGGGAGCGCCGTCCGGATCGGCGGGCACCTGCGCCCCGGCGGTGGACCGGTGGCGCTGCGCCGCGGCCTCGAGGGCCGACTCCCACGCCCGCTTTGCCCTGAAGCAAGCGCTTACCTCTGACTACACAAACACAGACAGACGTCGATGTGAAGGGCAATCCGGTTGCAGGATGTTTGCAGGATCCGGGATCAAAGGGACGCGACGTAGACGGTGTTCGCGGACGTGCCGTCGTGGAACGGGCTGTCGAACGTCACGACCTCCGCGCGGGCCGTGGCGAAGACCTCGCGCAGCGCGGCGAGGAAATCGTCGTCCGGGGCGTCGTCGGACCAGAGCGCGAACACGCCCCCGGGCAGCAGGTGCGCGGAAAGCTGACGCAGGCCGGCGGCGGTGTAGAACGGCGCGTGCCGCTCGTGCAGCAGGTTGCGCGGGCTGTGATCGACATCGAGCAGGATCGCGTGCCATTGCCGGCCGGGCTGCTCCGGGTCGTAGCCGCCGGCATCCGCGCTCCCGCCCTCGCCCGGGCCGGCGGTCAGCGCGAAGAAGTCGCCGTGGACCAGCCGGCACCGCGGGTCGGTGATCAGCGCGCCGGCGAAGGGCAGCAGCCCTTCGCGGTGCCACGTGATCACCTCTCCGAGCGCGTCGACCACGACCAGCGAGCCGACCCGGGAGTCCTCGAGCACGGTCCGCGCCGTGTAGCCGAGCCCGAGCCCGCCCACGACGACATCCAGCCCGGCCTCCGCGCCGCCCGCCTTCGCGGTGACCGCGGCCAGCCCGAGCCGGGCCAACTCCTCCTCGGCGACGGTGACCAGGCTCGACATCAGGAACTCGTCGCCGAGCTTCACCTCGTAGACGTCGCGGCCGACGAGGGGGTCGAGCCGCCGCCGCAGGCTGATCTCGCCCATCGGGGTGTCCCGCCAGCCCAGTTCCTCGAATCGCGCGCTCACCCGCCCATCCTGCCAGCACGCCGGCGGGCCACCCGACGGCACGCCCGCCGGACCGGCACGCCCGCTGCCGAGGAGCCGCAGCGACGACAGGTCGT
>CAKUMG010001630.1 GCA_934667465.1 uncultured Actinoplanes sp.
GGCGGCCTCCGAGGTCGCCGCGGCGGCCGGCGAGATCCGCGGCCGGCTGGCCGTCGGCCTGATCCCCACCGTCGCCGCGGTCGACATCCCCCGGGCGCTGCGCCGGTTCCGCCAGCGCTACCCGCACGTCCGGATCAGCCTGCGCGTCGGCGCCAGCGAGGAACTCGTCGACCAGGTCAAGCAGGGCGCCATCGAGGTGGCGTTCCTGGGCCTGCCGACCACGTCCCGGCCGGACGGCGTCGTTGCCCGGGAGCTCGCCCGCGACCGGCTCGTGGCCGTGGTCGCCCCGGAGCACCCGCTCGCAGGGGAACGAACGGTGAGCCTGCGCCGGCTCTCCTCCGAAGTGTTCGTGGACCTGCCCGCCGGCACCGCAGGGCGGATCCAGTCCGACCAGGCGTTCGTGGCGGCAGGCCTCACCCGCGATGTCGCCTTCGAGGTGACCACCGCCTTCCTGACCGCCCGGCTCGTCGGCGAGGGCCTCGGGGTGGCGATGCTGCCCTCCGCGTACGTGCCGCAGCTGACCGGCGTCACCACGTTGGAGGTCACCGGGGCGCCGGCCCGGGTCGAGTATGCGGTCTGGAGCCGGGCCGGTCGCAGCCCCGCGGCGAACGCCTTCTTCGCCATCCTCGGCATCGACGCCGCCCCGGACGAAGCCGGGACCACGCACTGAGCAACCGCCGAGGCCGGCCCTGCTTGCTCGTGTCGCGCGCGATCCGCGGCGCCGGGCCGCCTCGGGTGCTCCGGGCGCGGCGTGCAATCCCGCGATGAGGACTCAGATGTCGCCCCAGGGCTGTGGGTCAGTCGGCTGGGGGTGTCCAGGACGGCAGGTGGGTGATGACCGCGCCGAGCAGGTCGGCGAGCCGCTCGTAGTCGTCGTCGCCGAGGCTCCGGCGCAGGTGGTTGTCGAGGTCGGCGAGGATGTGGTCGGCGCGGGCGGCCGCGTGCCGGCCCTCGTCGGTCAGGTGGAGTTCCTGGACGGTGGCGTGCCGGGCGTGGGCGCGGCGCTCGATCCAGCCCCGGTCGACCAGCTTGGCCACCAGGGGCTGGACGGCCTGCGGGGTGACGCCGACGACGCGGGCGAGCTCGGCGGCGGTCTGGCCGGGGTGGACCTGCAGGTTCATCAGGACGGCGTAGAGCGAGCCCGAGGTGCCGATCCGGCGCAGGGGGCGTTCCTTGACGGCCAGCATGGCCAGGTCGGCCCGGCGCAGGGTGGAGGCCACGCGGCCCAGGACCTCGTCGCCGGCGGCGAGCTTGGCCGGTTCTTCGGTCACGTCTGACACCGTACACCAGAGTGGAATATCGATTCGTGTCTTGTGATCTATCAAGGCCTTGATAGTCTTCAAGGGCTTGGTCACTCCTTTGTTCGAGGAAGGGATCACAGACATGCGTACGGCTTCACGACTGCCCCTCGCCGCGGCGCTCGCCGCCGCCGTTGCCACCGCGAGCGCGTGCGGCGCCGGTGCAGAAGACACCGCCTCCGGCCTGACCCGGCTGGTCGTCGACTACAGCCCCACCGCGAACAACGCCCAGCTGACCCTCGGCGTCCGGCGCGGGATCTTCGAACGGCACGGCATCCGCATCGAGCAGGTGCCCGGTTCCGGGGCCAGCGCCGGC
>CAKUMG010001631.1 GCA_934667465.1 uncultured Actinoplanes sp.
CCCGGCCGGATGCCGTCCGGGGCCGGGTGCTGTTCGGGCCGCCGGGGGCCGGGTGCCGCTCGGGCCGCCCCGGCCGGGTGCCGTCCGGGGCCGGGTTCTGTCCGGGCCGGGTTCCGTCCGGGCCGGGTTCCGTCCGGGCCGGCGGGACGGGTGACGCCCCGCCGGGTCACCGGGCCGGGTCAGACGTCGAGGTCCGCCTCGATGCGCTTGAGCTGGTGCCGGGCCATGGCCAGGTTGGAGCGGTCGCGGCGCAGAGCCACGTACAGGAACAGGCCCTTGCCCGAGCGGCTAGTGAGCGGCCGGATCATGTGGTACTGGCTGTCGAGCGTGATGAGGATGTCCTCGATCTTCTCGCCGATGTTGAGCATCTCCATCGCGCGGAGCTTGGCGCGGACCACGTCGGTGTTGCCCGCGGCGGCGACCGTGAGGTCGATCTCCTTGCCGCCGCCGGCGGTGCCGAGGGCCATGCCGCTGGTGTGGTCCACCAGGGCCACGCCGATCGTGCCGTCGATGTCCATGATCTCTTTGAGTGCGGTGTCCATGTCGGGCATGGGGTCTTTCCTCCGTTGCTTGGGTGGCCGGGGGCTCAGTGGCCCCGCATGGCGGTCTGCAGGGTGGCCATGGGTGTGCGCCGGGCCAGCGGGCCGGGCTGGGCCGGTATCTCCGGGCGGGCCGGGGCGGCTGCCTCCAGCACCAGCGCTCGGGCCAGGCGGCGGACCGCGCGGCGGGCCTCGAGGTGCACCATGGCCAGGTTGGCGTCGCCCGAGGTGACGATGGTGAGCAGGGCGTTCGGGCCCGCGGTGTACGACGTGATGTAGCCGCCGTCGCACTCGACCACCGACTCGCGGAGCTCACCGTGGTTGACGGCGTGCGCGAACCGCCGGGCCAGCGAGAGGTGCGCGGCGGCGAGGGCGGCGATGCTGTCGGGCTCGATGCCGTGGGCGTCGTGGGCGACCACCATGCCGTCGGTGGTGGCGAGCACGCTGCCGGACAGCTCGGGCAGCCGGCGGCGGAGGTTGCCGAGCTCCGCCAGGACCGCCTGGTCCACCGTCATCCTCGTGGTCTCCTTCCTGCACTTGCGCGAGTTGCTCGGCGTACGCGAGCGGAGTCGCCGGTGTCGCGGGGCATGGTGCCGCCGGGTCACGCGGGCGGGTCCTTGGACCGGGGCTGGGTGGCGGGCCGGTGGCCACGGGGCGGGGCGCGGGTCATCACAGGGCCCTCAGGGCGGTACGGATGCGTTTGAGCAGCATCTCGTCGGCCACGGGGTGCGGTTCGGGGGTCTCGGCCGCGATCTCCCTGGGCAGGCGGGCGCCGGGTTTGCGCCGGGCCAGGCGCGGCTGGCGGTAGCCGGCTCCGTTCGCCACCTGCGCATCCGGCTCGGCGGCCGTCCCCGGCGCCGGTGTGGGGGCGGTCGCCACCGACGCCGCTGCCGGAGCGGTCGCCACCGACGCCGCCGCCGGAGCGGGCGCCGGCGATGCCGCTGCGGGGGCGGGTGACGCCGGGAAAGCGGTTCCCGAGGAAGCGGGTGCGGGGGACGCGGGTCTCGGGGAAGCGGATGCCGGGGGCGCGGGTCTCGGGAAAGCGGCGGCGGCCGGCGCGGTGGCGGGCTGCGG
>CAKUMG010001632.1 GCA_934667465.1 uncultured Actinoplanes sp.
TGACCCCCGCCAGTCGCCACCCCGACCTCGCCTGGTCGTACGCCTACCCGGTCGCGGCGGTGGCACCGATCGCCGGTGCGAACCTCAGCGGCGGATGCTCGTCGGCGTCGCAGCCGGTCGCCTACTTCGGCATCCACGGCACCCGGGACAGCGTCCTGAACATCTCCTCCGGCCGGTCGATCCGGGACGTCTTCGTCCGCGCGAACGGCTGCACCGCACAGAACCCGCCGGAGCCGGGGCAGAACAGCGGAACCCACATCACCACGGCGTACGCGGGCTGCCGCGCCGGATATCCGGTGCAGTGGGCGGCACACGACGGCGACCACGTGCCGCTGCCCACCGACCGCAACGCCGGTACGTCCTGGGTGGGCGCCGAGGTGTGGCGCTTCTTCAGCCAGTTCGGCAGCGTGACCCAGCCGACCACTCCCCCGCCCTCTCCCTCGCCCACGACGCCGACCACCCCGCCGCCGGCCGGTGAACTGACGTGCCGCGCGACCGCGGCCGTGAACGCCTGGAACAACGGGCTCACCGCGAACATCACGGTCACGAACACCGGCGGCACCGCGCTGAACGGCTGGAACCTCGCGTTCACCCTGCCGTCCGGCCAGACCGTCACCAACGGCTGGAACGCCACCTACGCACCCACCTCCGGCCGGGTCACCGCCACCAACGTCGGCCACAACGCCCAGCTGGCACCGGGCGCCTCGGTCACGTTCGGTTTCCAGGCCACGCACACCGGCGACAGCGGCGCCCCGGCCGGATACGCACTGAACGGCTCGGCCTGCGGCTGACGTCGGCGGGGCGGCACCCGGGCGAGTGCCGCCCCCGGCGTCAGAGCGCCATCGAGACCGGCTCACCCGCGCCGAGCAGCAGGCGGGCGTGGTCGGTGTCAGCCCGACCGCGGCCGGCGTGAGCCGATTCCGCCAGGCCCGCAACACCGTTCCGACATCATTCCGCTCAGCCACCACCCCATCGTGCCGCCCCGGCGGCGAAACAGCCTGGCCCAGTCGCTCCCACCTACGGTGCCGGCGGCGCGGCCAGGTCCGGCTCCGGTCGTCACCCGGCGTAAACTCCCGGCCCGTGAAGATCAGTGGAGCAATCAGCGCAGACCGTCCGCTTCTGGTCATGGCGATCGACCTGGAGGCCGAGCACCTCGACACCGATCTGCCCATCCTCTTCACCGGGATGGGCAAGGTCAACGCCGCCGTCGCGGTCGCCGCCGCACTGTCCGCCGGCCCCCGGCCCAGCGAGATCATCAACCTGGGTACGGCCGGTGCGCTGCGCGGCGGGCTGTCCGGCACGCACGAGATCGGCACCGTCGTCCAGCACGACTTCGACGAGGACACGCTGTTCCGCCTCACCGGCGTGCTCAGCAGCCCACCGCTGACCGTCGGCCCGGAGACCGCGCTGGCGTACTCGGCGTCGGTGAGTTCCGCCGGGCCGCCGGGATAGGTCAGGCCCTCCCGCAGCAGGTCGCTGACGTTGCCGCTGCCGTTGGTGTCGGCGAGCGCCCGCAGCCGGCGGGCGGCCGCGTCGTCGCCCATGTCGACCGTCGACACCGACACGACGACGTCGCGGCCCTCGACGTCGGTGGACCACAGCGCCCGGGA
>CAKUMG010001633.1 GCA_934667465.1 uncultured Actinoplanes sp.
ACCGTGCCGTGCTCGGCGGCCGGGATGTTCCACTCCAGGCCCTGGAAGACCAGCGCCTCCGGGAACTGCTCGCGCGCCCGGACGATGTCCGGGTTGACCTTCTCGACACCGATCTTGGCGTGCGTGGCGCCGCCGTGGTCCGTGATCACCAGCCAGTCCAGGCCGTACGCCACACCGTGCTGCACGTGGTCGGCGACCCGGTACTTCGCGTCGCTGCTGTACTGGGTGTGGATGTGATGGTCGCCGGCCCGCCAGATCAGCTCACCGGTTCTGGTGGAGCCGCTGTGCGCAACGGCGATGTCCGGCGTGCCGAGGACGCCCGCGGCGGTGCCCGCGCCGGTCAGGCCGGCGGCCGCGCCGAGCAGGCCGGCGTCGCGCAGGAAGCCGCGGCGGCTCACGTCGGCGGGGGAGAGTTCGCTGTCCGGGATGGACAGGTCGAGCGCGTCCGGCGTGGCGCTGCCGTCGTGGTCGTGCGAGTGGTCGTGGTCGTGGGTGTGCGGGTGGCCGTGGCCCATGTTTCCTCGCTTCTGCGTTTCTGCTCGCGATGATCCGAGGGTCACGCTCGTCGGCCGCGGCGAACGGAAGGTGACGAGCCGGGGGCACCCATGCGAACATGCGCATTGATCTTCAGAAGATCGGGCGAAACGTGCCGGCCAGCACACTCGCGGTCAGTGCGGCGGCGCTGAGCCCGAGCGCGGCGATCATCAGCAGCGCGTCGCGGCGACCGAAGGTCTGCTCGCGCGCTACGCTCCGTGGCCGACCGGAGTCGAAGCCGCGCGCGTCCATCGCGGTCGCCAGCCGCACCCCGCGCCGGATCGCGCCGACCAGCAACGCGAACGCGGTCGAGGTGAAGATCCGCAGCGCGGCGACCGGGTTGTGGCCGGCGTCCACGCCGCGCGCCCGCCGGGCCGCGGCCAGCGTCCGCCACTCATCGGTGAGCAGCGGCACCAGCCGGAACGCGGCCAGCGCGCCGATCGCGAACCGCGGCGAGAACCGGGCATTCTGGATCAGCGCGTCGGCCAGGTCGATCGGGTCCGTGGTGGCCAGCACGATCAGGCCGGGCAGTGCGAGCGCGACCACGCGCAGCGCCAGGCCGAGCGCGGTCTCCAGCACGCCGGTGGTGAGCGTGACCGGGCCGGCGCTCAGCAGCACCGCGCCGGAGCGGTCGGCCGCGAAGAGCAACACGGTGACCAGCAGGCCGGCGATGCTGAGCAGCAGCGGCGCGGCCCGGCGCAGCAGCGTCAGCGGGCGCACGCCGAAGAGCGGCAGCACGGCCAGCTCCACGGCGATGGCCACGGCCGGCGCCACCGGATCCAGCGTGGCGATCAGCGGCAGCGAGAAGAGCAGCGCGGCGGCGAGCTTCGCGGCCGGATTTCGCCGCGCCAGCACCGGCGTCATCGCGCCGCGCCCGGCGTGACTGTGCCCTCGGCCGACGCGCTGCCCGCGCTGCCGGCGTTGGCCGCGCTGCCGGTGTTGGCCGCGCTGCCCGCGTTGGCCGCGTTGATCGCGCTGGTCTCGTCGGCCGGTGCGGTACCGCTGGTCAGCGTCACCGTCTCGTCGGCGAGGGCGGCGACGAAGTCCGGGTCGTGGGTGACGGCGACGATGGCGG
>CAKUMG010001634.1 GCA_934667465.1 uncultured Actinoplanes sp.
GTCCTGCGGGAACTGACCGCCATGCCGGTGTCCAGCCGGGTGCTCGGCAACCGGGCGACCGCCGCGCTGGCCGAGGCGCTCGTCGGCTGGGCGGATCCGGGCCGGCTGACCCGGGTGTGGCTGGGGTTGAACGGCAGCGACGCCGTGGAAGCCGCGCTGAAGGCGGCCCGCCGGGCCACCGGCCGGCTCGGGATCATCGCCGTGGAGGGCGCCTACCACGGCAAGTCGCTCGGCGCCCTGGCCGCCACCTGGAACGAGCGCTACCGGGCCGGCCTCACACCGCTGCTGGGCGGTGTGACACACATTCCCGCCGAGGCCGGCGCGATCGCCGGCGCCTTCGCCGCCGGTGATGTGGCCGCGGTGCTGGTCGAGCCCATCCAAGGCGAGGCCGGGGTCAGGCCGCTGAGCCCCGGCTTCCTGCATGCGCTGACCGCCGCGGCACGGGACGCCGGCGCTTTCGTCATCGCCGACGAGATCCAGACCGGGATGCGTCGTTGCGGCCCGCGTCTGGTCAGTACGGCCGACGGGCTGACACCGGATGCCGTGTTGCTCGGCAAGGCCCTTGGCGGCGGGGTCCAGCCGGTGTCGGCAATGGTCGCCACCCCGGAGTTCCACCAGTGCCTGAGCGCCGACCCGTTCCTGCACACGACGACGTTCTCGGGGCACCCGCTGGGCGCCGCCGCCGGGGTCGCGGCCCTGACGGCGGTCGAGGAACTGGCCCCCCGCGGCGACCGGGTCTCGGAGATCTTCGGCGCCGGCCTCGCCCGGCTGGCCGGCCGGCACCCGTCGCTCGTCGCCGAGGTCAGAGGCCGCGGCCTCCTGTGGGGAATCGACGTCGCGACAGCTGCCGCCGCCGGGCATCTCCTGATGGACCTGGGCGTGCACGGCCTTGTCGTGTCCCCCTGCCTGGGACGACCCGAGTCCCTCCGGCTGCTGCCGCCCATGGTCGCCACGGATGCGGACCTCGAAGAGGCATTGTCCATCCTGGATGACGTGCTGGCCGCGGTGCCCGGCGAGTTCCGGCAGGGCTGAGCTCAGGCGGCCGCCCGGCTCACCGGGCGGCGGGCCGACGCGGGGAACCGGGACGCCAGCCGCGGATTGCACTGCAACGCGCGGGAGACCGCGGCACAGGCCCTCAGTAGATGCGAGGCGACGGTGTCCGGTCGCAACCGGGACGCCGGACCAGCCACGGCGAGCGCGGCTGTCGCGGTTCCCGCGGCGGTCAGCACGGGTGCCGCCACGCCGGTCACGCCTGCGGCGACGCGTACCACCGTGTAGCCCTGGCGGCGGGTCCGTGCCATGTCGTCGGCATTGACCGGCATCCGGGGAGAGGCAAGTGCCTCGCCGTCGCTGGTGCCGCAGGCGTGCAGCACCCGGGTGGCCGCCAGGACCGCCGTGCTCGTCTCGTCCACGCCGTCCCCGGGCCCGTGCGGCCGCCGGACCGCATCCACTATTGCGGCGGCCGGTACGGAGACGTCAGCGAGAAAGACGAAGGCACTGTCCCGGGTCAGGTGATGCAACTGCTCGACATAGGGAAAGGCCACCTCGCGAAGCAGGATCTGGCCCGGCACCCGGGCGCCGAGCAGGAACAGGCCGACGCCGAGCCG
>CAKUMG010001635.1 GCA_934667465.1 uncultured Actinoplanes sp.
AGTATGCACAGCGACCGCGCCGAATTGCGGCGTGAAGCAAAACAAGAATCGCCGGAAGGATACCGCCATGCCGTTTTCCGCCAGACTCCTGACCCTTTTCCTGGTCGTCTCTGCCGGGGCTCTCTCGGCCATTGCCGGAGTCGACGCCACCGCCTCCGCCGGCGATCCCACGCTGGTCTGGGACTGAGCCTCATGATTTTGACGCACGTGGCCCTGGTCCGCAGGGCGGGCAGCGGCCGCGAGGGCGACGCGGCGGTGTTGCGGGACATCCTGTGGGCCCACGTCCTGGCCGGTGATCCGGTCGAACACATCTCGGTGCGGGCGGGGCCAGGCCCCTGTCTCGAGATCGGGGTGTTCACCGGACCGACCGGCGACAAGGCACCCACCGCCATTGCCCACGGACTCGTCGAGCGGGCGCTGCGGCGTTCGCCGTCGCTCGATCGGTGGATGCTCGCGGAAATCAGGCTGAGCCCACTCTGGTCAATTCCGGGCGACGATTCAGCAATCGATAATCCATTCACAACAGGCACGACCAAATGCCACGGGGAAGGTTGCACCAATGAACATCCGTAAAGGTCTCGCCGGCGTTCTCATGGCCGCTCCACTTCTGCTGGGCTCGGTGGCCGTCACCACTGCCGCCACCGGAACCCCGGCTTTCGCCGATGCGAGCTGCACGGGCGGCGTATCGGTCTACGGCACCCTCAGCGACGGCCGCCTCACGTACTCGGTCCTCGACCCGGACACCGGCAACCTCGAGCAGGTGGTCACGTCCACGGCGACGCTGGGGTTCACCCCGAAGACGATCGCCACGCTGAACTTCAACACGGTGCTGATCACCTCGACCGCCGGGCACCTGTACCGCGTCGACATCGTCACCAACAGCGGCAGCCTGGCCTTCAACGCGCCGCTGCGGATCGACGGCGGCAGCGGCGGCTGGACTCATGACCTGCTCGCCTACGACGGCCACGGCCACCTCTACGGCATCGCCGACGGCGTCCTGCTCCAGTACGTCGTCTCCAGCTCCAAGCCTTCCGCCGCCCAGGTGGGCATGCGTCAGCAGATCGGCACCGGCTTCACCCTCAAGACGCTGACCGCGGTGGGCGACGACAAGCTCGCCGGCACCACGTCGGCCGGCGAACTGCTCAACTACCAGATCGATGCCGCCGGCGAATGGACCCGGATCGAGCTCCTCAGCAGCGGCTGGAGCGCGTTCAGCCATCTACTCTCGCCCGGCGGCGGTCTCTACTTCGGCAAGATGCCCGACGGGTCGATGTACTGGTACGAGGACCAGAACGCGAACAACAACCACGGTGGCGACATCACCTATCACCTGGATGACCCGGTGAGCTCGCGCGGCTGGACCCAGCCCCTGCTTTCCGCGCAGCCCGCCACCTGCACCGTGAAGGCGCCGGTGAACACCCTGGGCGCCAGGATTACCGGCGTCGCGATCGGTGAACTGGGCACGACCGAGGCGGACTGCCAGAAGTACGGTGCCGGCTGCGGCGACATCGCCTGGTGCGCCATGTTCGCCAAGTGGGTCTGGCGGCAGGTCGGCATCACCGGGCTCCCGGGCACCAACTTCGCCCGCGGCCTCGGGGCCTGGGG
>CAKUMG010001636.1 GCA_934667465.1 uncultured Actinoplanes sp.
CGTCGCAGTCGATCAGGTGTTCCTCGAACTGCGCGGTCTCGTACTCGTCGAGCGCGCCGATCGCGTACGCCCCCACGTCCGTGTGCGGCGCTGACCCCTCCGGGGCAGCCGTCGAGAATCGGTCGCTCACCCCGTCACCCCCCGCTCCTGAAGCGCCGACCGCAGGGCCCGCAGCGCGTAGTAGACACGCGACTTGGCGGTGCCGAGCGGTAGCCCGAGCGCCGATGCGGCCTCCTGCACCGTGCGCCCCTTGAAGTAAGTCTCCACCAGAATCTCCCGGTGCGCCGTGGTGAGCGTGCGCAACGCGTCGGAGACGGTCATCTCCTGCAACAGCCGATCGGTCTCGTCGGATGTCGTCGGGAACGTCTCCAGCTCGCGGTCGTAGGTCTCGGTCGGGCGGGCCTTCTCGCTCCGGTGATCGTCGATGGCGATCCGCCGGGCGACCGTGACCAGCCACGGCCGCAGCGAAGTCTGTCCCTGCGCACCCAGCCGGTGCGCGTTTCGCCAGGCCCGCAGCAGGGTCTCCTGCACGATGTCCTCGGCGCGCTGCCGGTCACCGCCGGTCAGTCGCAGCACGAACATCAGCAGCGGGCCGGCGTGCTCCTCGTAGAGCGTGCGGACGAGCGCGTCCTCGCTCTTGGCGGAGCCGGTCGGGCCGAAGCCGCCGGTGCTCTCGCCGCCGTCGTCGCCCGGGCCGCCACCACCGCGCCGCCCTCTGCCGCGAGGGTCGATCGGTCCGGTGGAGCCGCCGGGCATGCCGGGGATGCGAGGAGAGGGCGCAGGGTTCATGGCAGAGCGCGAGACGCCAGGAGTTGCCTCGTGCGCGGCAGGCCTGGCCTCGTGCCGGGGAGCCGGTCGTGGCGTCACCGGCCCATCATTGCGGTTGATCGAGCTGCCGTCGAGCGTCAGCCACCGGTTTGTTGATCGCGGCTGCCCAGGGGCACACAGAGTGTCCGTTCCACGACCACCGCTGGCTACCTGGTGCATCGCCACCTCCTCGTACGGTTTCCGGTCGCTGCTCGACTCGATCGCCAGTAGGTACGCGGAGGCAGCGCCCGTTGGATCAATCCGACGAGGAGAAATCCGTGAATCTGTGTGGCCTCGGTCACCCGGCAGAGTGAGCGGTCCGATTTGCGCGAATCGTCCTCGACGATGTGTATCGGGTCACATTTCAGATTTTGGGACGACTTGAGACCCAAGACCCTTCGACGGTACGGGAACCCGCCGCGCAATCGTCCGGCACGTCGTGCACCAGCGGCGGCAATTCATGCAAATCGGCCGGTACGCGATGTGGGCACATCACGTACCGGCCGCATTCATCGTGCGCCGGCCATATCCGGGACGACCACTGTTTACGCAGCTCACGGGGCTGGTGAGCAGCATGGTCGCGGCCGGCGCCCGATCCGGGAGCCTGCACTGCCAATTGATTCTTGGCGTGTTCTCGCAGAGGACTCTTAAGTCGTCTAAGCACTCCTTAATCAACCGAAAAGAATCGTTCGATCGGGGCCTGCCAACTATTCATAACGCTCGCACGGCATTCAAGCTCGGCGCGATGACCGTGACCGTTCCGTTACCCGCGCCGCGGCGTCCGGATGACCAGCGAGG
>CAKUMG010001637.1 GCA_934667465.1 uncultured Actinoplanes sp.
GCGCAACCTGGCCACCCAGTACCTGCCCGACGACCCGTACCGCGCGTCGTGGCAGGACCCGCAGCGCAGCCTGTTCGACGAGGCCAAGATGCGCTTCGGCGGGCTCATCCCGCTGGTCGAGCACCGCCGCTGCGTACCGGAGATCATCGACTTCTGCACCCGGATCGCGTACGAGCCGGAGCGGATCCGCCTCGTCCCGGTCCGGCAGTACGGCGCCGACCGCCTGGAGCCGGTCAAGCCGGTGTTCGTGCCCGGCGGCTATGTGCGCGGCAGCACGGACAAGACGAACCCCGCCGAGGCCGAGGCGGTCGCCGAGCGGATCGTGGCCTGCGCCGCCGACCCGCGCTACGACGGCCGGACGTTCGGGGTGATCTCGCTGCGCGGCCCGCACCAGGCCCGGCTGATCGAGAGCCTGCTGCTGCAGCGCCTGGAGGCCGCCGAGTGGGAGCGCCGCGACCTGCGCTGCGGCGACTCGGCCGACTTCCAGGGCTCGGAGCGCGACGTGATGTTCCTGAGCATGGTGACGATCGCCGAGCCGGGCAAGCGGCTGGGCTCGGCGACCGCGGAGATGTACCTGCAGCGGTACAACGTCGCCGTCTCGCGCGCCAAGGACCAGATGTGGGTGTTCCACTCGATCACGGCCGCCGAGATCGCCGACCCGGAGGACATGCGGCACCGGCTGCTCGAGTACTGCTACGACGTGGCGGAGAGCTTCGGCGCCCCCGCGGGTCTGGAGGCGCCCGCGCAGGTGCCCGAGGACGTGCGGGTGGGCCCGTTCCGGTCGCTGTTCGAGCAGCGGGTGCACAACCGGATCGCCGCCCGCGGCTACCCGGTGACCCCGCGGGTCGAGACGCTCGGCTACACCCTCGACCTGGTCGTGGCCGGGCCGCAGAGCCGCCTGGCGGTCGTCTGCGACGGCGACACGTGGGCCGGCCCGGACCGCTACGAGGCCGACATCACCAAGCAGCGCGAGCTGGGCCGGTGCGGCTGGGAGTTCTTCCGGATCCCGCAGTCGGCGTTCGTGATCGACGAGGCGGAGGCGCTGCGCGAGCTGTGGGCGGTCCTGGAACGGCGGGGCATCCGGCCGCTGAGCTGAGTCCTATGCTGGGCGCATGTCGCTGCTGCGTACCGCCATCGGGACAGTGCTGCGCCGCCTGCGCCACCGCCAGGGGCGCACGCTGCAGGACGTGGCGGACGACGCGGGGGTGTCGCTGCCCTACCTGTCGGAGATCGAGCGCGGGCGCAAAGAGGCCTCGTCGGAGATCCTGGCCGTGATCTGCCGGGCGCTCGGCATCGCGCTGCCCGATCTCCTGGACCAGGTCCGCGAGGAGCTGCTGCGGACCAAGGCTCCGATCATCGACTTCTTCGGCCTGCACATGGACCGGGTCGAGGCCCAGCTCGGTGCGCGCGGGCTGCGCGAGGCCCGGCGGCTGCACGGCGTCGGCGACGTCCGGCGCTACAACAGCCGGATGGCGGCGATCGAGTTCGCCATCGAGCACGACGACGGGCTGAGCCCGCGGGGCCTGGACCGCGCGGACGTCGTCCTGCTGGCGCCGTCGCGGTGCGGCAAGACGCCGACGGCCATGTACCTGGCGCTGCAGCAC
>CAKUMG010001638.1 GCA_934667465.1 uncultured Actinoplanes sp.
CGTCCAATCAAGGTCGTCATCGACGCCGGCAACGGCATCGCCGGCGCCGTCGCCCCCGCCCTGATGAAGGCGCTGGGCGCGCAGGCCGTCGAACTCTTCTGCGACGTCGACGGCACGTTCCCGAACCACCATCCTGACCCCGCCGACCCGCACAACCTGGAAGACGTCGCCCGCGCGCTGCGCGCCCGGCAGCGGGACGCCGCGGAGGGCTGAGCCCGACACGACGAGGGCCCGGGAGGACGTCGTCCTCGGCCAGTTCGAGGGCTACCGCGACCTCGACAACGAACCCGGCGGCGTCACGCTGCTCGACGCGGCGTACTACGCGACCGTCACCCTCTCCACCACCGGCTACGGGGACATCACCCCGATCACGCCCGAGGCACGGCTCGTCAACATCCTGCTGATCACGCCCCTGCGGATCATGTTCCTGATCGTCCTCATCGGGACGACCCTCGAGGCGCTCACCGCGCGCTCGCGGGAGGAGTTCCGCATCCGACGCTGGAGGTCCCGCGTGCGCCAGCACGTCATCGTGTGCGGCTACGGCACCAAGGGCCGCAGCGCCATCCGCTCGCTCATCGCCAACGGGACGCCGGCGGACAAGATCGTGGTCGTCGACCCGGAGCCGCGAGCCATCGACGAGGCCAACTCCCTCGGCCTGACCGGCATCATCGGCGACGCCGGCCGCACCGAGGTGCTCCGCCGTGCCTCGGTCGAGCGCGCCCGCGCCGTCATCGTCGCGGCCAACCGGGACGACGCCGCCGTCCTCATCACCCTGACCGTCCGGCAGCTGAACCACAGCGTGCCGATCACGACCAGCGTCCGGGAGGAGGAGAACGCGAACCTGCTCCGCCAGTCCGGGGCCGACACCGTCATCACCACGTCGGCCACCTCCGGGCGGCTGCTGGGGCTCTCCCCCGACCAGCCCGGCGTCGTCCACGTCGTGGAGGACCTGCTGACCGCCGGCCGAGGCCTGGACCTGCAGCAGCGCACGGTCACCCCCTCGGAGGTCGGCCTGGGCGCCCGGCAGCTGCGCGACGTCGTGCTGTCCGTCGAGCGCGGCGGCCGGCACCTGCGCTTCGACGACCCGCTGATCGGCACCCTGCAGAGCGGCGACGTGCTCGTCGTCGTCAAGGCCCACCGGGCGCCCGAGCTGAACTGAGCCTCCGCGACCCGCGGTCCGTGACGATTGGGTGAACTACCGGCCGCAGCGCCGGTGGCGGGGTGAGGATGCAGGGACGGCGAGAGGAGCTGACCCGCAGATGACCGTGTCCCAACCCAGCGCCGTGGAGATCGGGCTGATGTCCGGCCGGGCCGGCTACGTGCTGCGTGCCAACGACCGGGGCGCGTTCACCGTCGCCTCACCGACCCTCTACCCGCACATGTGGAGCTGGGACGCCGGGTTCGTCGCCCTGGGCATCGCCACCGTCTCGGTGCCCCGGGCCCTGGACGAGCTCCGCACGCTGCTGACCGGGCAGTGGGGCACCGGGATGATCCCGCACATCCTGTTCCACCAGCCCAGCGACTACTTCCCCGGACCGGAGCGCTGGCGCACCCAGGTCGCCGCCGCGCGCCCGGCCGGGGTGCAGACCTCGGGCATCTGCCA
>CAKUMG010001639.1 GCA_934667465.1 uncultured Actinoplanes sp.
CCCTAGGCGTTCGCCGTCCGGACGTAGTCCTCGTTGACCACGTCGAGGACCGAGGCGCGGGTGATCCGCACGATGATGGCCAGCGGGATGGTGCCCAGCGCGATCGCGGGCAGGATCAGGTGCAGGACGGCGTCCCAGGCCGCCTGCGGAACGCGTCCGAGGACACCCAGGTCGGCGACGATCTCGCACCCGGTCAGCCCGGTCTCCTCGGCGACCTCGCGCAGCACCGCCTCCCGCAGCGGCTCGCCGGCCCGGACGCCGCCCGCCGGGATCTGCGTGCCCGCCTCCGGGTCACCGGCCTGGTCGAACACCAGCAGTTCCGGTCCGGAGGCTGCGCGCCGGAGCACGTACGCGGCGATGCGGATTCTCACCGGGTGATTCTGACCGACCGCGGTAGACGCTGTCTACGCCCGCCTGGTAGACAGTGTCTATGCCCGACGACCTGCGCAACCGGCTCGTGGCCGCCGGCGTGGCCCTGCTGGCCGAGCGCGGCGCCGACGCCCTGACCCTGCGCGAGATCGCCCGCCGCACGGGCGTGTCGCACGGCGCGCCGCGGCGCTGGTTCCCGACCCACCGGGAGCTGCTCGCGGCGGTGGCCCGCGTCGGGTACGAGGACCTGACCGCCCGGGTCGCGGCGCTGCCCGTGCACGGCGAGCCCGAGCGGGACCTGCTCGCGCTCGGCCGGCTCTACCTGGCCTTCGCTCGCGACAACCGGGGCATGTTCGAGCTGATGTTCCGCCACGAGCTGCTGCGCGGCAACAAGGAGCAGCTCCGCGAGGCCAGCCGCCCGCTGTTCGGCGTGCTCGCGCGGCGGCTCGGCCCGGGACACCCCGACGCCGTGGCCGCGGCCGGCGCGTTCTGGGCCAACCTGCACGGGATCGCGCAGCTCTGGTCCTGGGGCAGCCTGCAGATGACCACCGGTTCGGACGACGCCGACACGCTGCTGCGGACGGCCGTCGCGGCGTACACGAGGAGTTGACGTGCTGATCCCCCGCCTGGCGCGGGCCGCGATGGTGCCGGTGTCGCGGCTGGCCTTCCGCCCCGAGGTGCACGGCCGCGAGCACGTCCCGCGCGCGGGGGCGGCGATCTTCGCGGTGAACCACATCTCGGCGCTGGACAGCTTCCTCGTGCCGCTGGTCAGCCCGCGCCCGGTCACGTTCCTGGCCAAGGAGGAGTATTTCACCCGCGGCGGCGTCACCGGCCACCTGCTGCGCACCGGCATGACCGCCATCTCCGCGATCCCGGTGCCGCGCGGCGCGCACCGGGCGGCGCAGGCGGCCCTCGACTCGGCGCTGACCGTGCTCGAGCGGGGGCACGCGTTCGGCATCCACCCGGAGGGCACCCGCTCGCGCGACGGCCGCCTCTACCGCGGCCGGACCGGCGTCGCCTGGCTCGCCATCGCCTCGGGCGCCCCCGTCATCCCGGTCGGCGTGATCGGCACCGACCGGATCCAGCCGATCGGTGCCGTCCTCCCCCGCCCCGGCAAGGCGATCGTCCGGTTCGGCCGGCCGATGCACTTCACCGCCGGTACGGGCACCGCGGCGCGCGCCCGCCGCCAGGCAACCGACGACATCATGGACGCGATCGCCGCGCTCTCCGG
>CAKUMG010001640.1 GCA_934667465.1 uncultured Actinoplanes sp.
GTGCGGAGGAGCTCACCGCCCCAGTGAACAACGGCTTCCTGGGAGGTGCCGGATCCGGGTCGGGGTCCGCGCTCACAGCAGGGCGACGCTGGTGGGCCCCAGCAGCGCCTTGATGTCGCCCATCAGCGCGGTGCTCGGCCGGACCCGCAGCCCCTGGTCCAGCCGGAGCACGGTCTCCCGGCCGCCGTTGAGCAGCTTGAGCTGCACCTCGGTGGTGCCCGGGTGGCTGCCCAGCACCTCGCGCAGCCGCTCGACCACCGGCGGGGTGCAGCGGGCGGCGGGCAGCGAGACCAGCACCGGCCCGCGGGGGCCCTCGGTGAGCTCGGGGACGGTGACCTCGGAGGCGAACAGCGACGGGGTGTCGTCCCGGCGGCTGATCCGGCCCTTCACCACCACGATCTGGTCGCGGACGACCTTCTCCGACACCTCCGCCCACGTCTTGGGGAAGAACAGCACCTCGATGCCGGACTCGAGGTCCTCCAGGGTGGCGATGGCCCAGGGCGCGCCCTGCTTGTTGGTGCGCGGCGAGACCGCGGTGAGGATGCCGGCGATGGTGACGTTGGCGCCGTCCTCGACCCCGCCGGCGTTGATCTCCGCGATCGGGGTGTCGGCGTTCTGGGCCAGCACGTGCTCGACGCCGTGCAGCGGGTGGTCGGAGACGTAGAGGCCGAGCATGTCGCGCTCGAAGACCAGCCGCTCGGACTTCGACCAGTCCGCCGTCGGGATCGGGATGTCCAGCGCGGCGCTCAGCGGGTCACCGATCCCCCCGCCGTCCTCCTCGCCGAAGCTGCCGAACAGGTCGAACTGCCCCTCGGCCTCCTTGCGCTTGAGGCTCATCGCGGAGTCGACGGCCTGGGCGTGGATCGCGGCGATGCCCTGGCGGGAGTGGCCCAGGGAGTCGAAGCCGCCGGCCTTGGCCAGGGACTCGATGACCTTCTTGTTGCAGGCCACCGTGTCGATCTTGCGCATGAAGTCGGCGAAGTCCTTGAACGCGCCCTTCTCCTCGCGCGCCTTGACGATCGAGGCGACGACGTTGTGCCCGACGTTGCGCACCGAGGCCATGCCGAACCGGATGTCGCTGCCGACGGCGGTGAAGTCCCAGGAGGACTCGTTGACGTCGGGCGGGAGCACCTTGATGCCCATGCGCCGGCACTCGGCCAGGTAGATCGGCCGGCGGTCCTTGTCGTCGCCGACGCTGGTGAGCAGGCCGGCCATGTACTCGGCCGGGTAGTTGGCCTTGAGGTAGGCCGTCCAGTAGGAGATGAGCCCGTACGCCGCCGAGTGCGCCTTGTTGAACGCGTAGTCGGCGAACGGGACGAGGATGTCCCACAGCGTCTTGACCGCCGCCGGGGAGAACCCGTTGGCCACCATGCCGGCCTCGAAGCCGACGAACTCCGCGTCGAGGACCGACTTCTTCTTCTTGCCCATGGCGCGGCGCAGCAGGTCGGCCTTGCCGAGCGAGTACCCGGCGACCTTCTGCGCGATGGCCATGACCTGCTCCTGGTACACGATCAGGCCGTACGTGCCGCCCAGGATCTCCTCGAGCGGCTCGGCCAGCTCGGGGTGGATCGGCGTGATCTCCTGCTGGCCGTTCTTGC
>CAKUMG010001641.1 GCA_934667465.1 uncultured Actinoplanes sp.
GCCACGCACACCGTCGACGACGAGATGCGCCGGCAGGCCCGTACGGCCCTCGAGCGGTTGCGGACCGACCTCGCGGCGGGGGTGAGCGCATGATCCCGGACGCGGACGGCAGTCTCGCGGATCTCTTCTCCGCCGACGAGGAGCCGCGCCGGGCCGAGGAGGCGGGCCGGGACGGCAGGCGGCGCACGTGGATCGGCCGGCTGTTCCGCACCGTGCTGCTGGTCGGCGGTGCCTCGGCGATCACGATCGCGGTGCTGCGGTCGCAGGGCATCAAGGTGTCGTGGCTGCTGGTCGTGGTGGCGTTCCTTGCGCTGCGGCTGCTGCTGCTCGCGGTGTCCGAAGTGGCGCCACCGCCGGTGCCCCGCCGTCCCCGGGGTGGGACCGTGGGTGCAGAGGACGGTCAGGCGGGCACCGACACGTTGCGGGCCGCGGTCCGCCGGTGGGAGCGGCAGCTCGACTGGTCGAAGGAGGACGGCGAGCGCTTCTCGCGTATCGTCCTGCCCGCGCTCACCGAACTGACCGACGAAAGGTTGCGGCTGCGTCACGGGATCACCCGGGCGTCGGATTCCCGGCGGGCCCGCGAGATCATGGGCGAGCCGCTGTGGGGGCTGCTGCACGACCCGGGCCGCAAGGCGCCGAAGCCGAAGGACATGGCGTCGTACGTGGACGCGCTGGAGAGGATCTGAGAAGGGTGGTTCGGTGACGGACGCGAGCGTGGAGGCGATGCCGCCCTATGAGGTGGGACGCCTGGCCGGCGCTGTCCTCGACACGGTCGGCAGCGTGGTGGTCGGCAAGCGGGACTCGCTCGAGCTGGTGCTCGCGGGCATCCTGGCCGGCGGCCACGTGCTGCTCGAAGACCTGCCGGGCCTGGGTAAGACCCTGACCGCCCGGTCCTTCGCTCAGGCGCTGGGCCTCGACTTCCGGCGGCTGCAGTTCACCCCGGACCTGCTGCCCGCCGACGTGACCGGCTCGTTCCTCTACGACCAGCGCAAGGGCGACTTCGCCTTCCGGGCCGGCCCGGTGTTCACCAACATGCTGCTCGCCGACGAGATCAACCGGACCCCGCCGAAGACCCAGGCGGCGCTGCTCGAGGCGATGCAGGAGAAGCAGGTCTCGGTGGAGGGCGTCACCTACCGCCTCGACCCGCCGTTCCACGTGATCGCCACGGCCAACCCGATCGAGCACGAGGGCACCTATCCGCTGCCCGAGGCGCAGCTCGACCGCTTCATGCTGCGGGTGTCGTTCGGCTATCCCACCGCGGACGAGGAGTGGGACGTGCTGCGCCGCCGGATGTACCGGCGTCAGGAGGAGGCGCAGCTGACGCCCGTGGTCGACGCGCGCACCCTGACGGCGATGCAGGCCGCGCTCGAGTCGGTCGCGGTGGAGGACTCGATCGGCCGCTACATCGTGGCGCTGACCGCGGCCACCCGCGAGCACGCCGCCGCCCTGGTCGGCGCGTCGCCGCGTGGCTCGCTGGCGCTGCTGCTGCTGGCCCGGGCGCGCGCGGCGATGGCGGGCCGCGACTACGTCGTACCCGAGGACGTCAAGGACGTCGCGGTGCCCGCCCTGGCGCACCGGATCACGCTCAAGCCGGAGA
>CAKUMG010001642.1 GCA_934667465.1 uncultured Actinoplanes sp.
TGAGGCGCGGGCGACCAGAGAAGGCGGTGTTGCGGCAGCCACGCTCTTCGTTGCCGCCACACCGCCTTCGCCGGGAGTGGCGCCGAGCCGGAGGAGCGCAGCGACGACCAGAAGCTCAGTCCTCGTGCTCCAGGATCTCCTGACGGGCCAGCTGCGCCAGCTCCTCGACCGCACTCAGCGGCACCAGCAGCGCGATGTCCCACGCCTCCCGGTCCTCGCCGACCAGGATGCTGGCCTCGCCGTCGCCGGCCGCCCAGTGGACCGGCGCGCCGGCCGCCGTCCCGACCACGAGCGCGCGCCGGCTCAGCCGGTCCGCGGCGCGGATCTCGGTCAGCGCGGCCAGCTCCTCCAGCGTGGCCCGGATGTTCAGCTCCCAGTCGCGGGTGGCCAGCTTGACCACGGCCGGGCGCCGGCCGGTCTCGTCGGTGGAGAGCGCGGCCTCCATGCTCACGTCGACCGTCCGCTCGCTCATGTCAAGAACCATAACCACGATCAAGGGGTACGGCGTTCTGCGCCACACACGTCACACCTGTGCGGCGGGCGCGGGCATACTGTGGCGATGGCGACCCTCTCGCCCGGCTTCCGCGGCAGATCCCGCGACGCCGAGCCCAATCTCCCTCCCGGCCAGTACCGCACGCACGACTTCCCGGTGCTCACCGCCGGCCCCACGCCCCGCGTCCCCACCGACCGGTGGGAGTTCACCATCAGCACCGAGGCCGGCGAAAAGACCAGCTGGTCCTGGGACGACCTGATGAAGCTGCCGGCCGAGACGCCGACCGTGGACATCCACTGCGTGACCAAGTGGTCGAAGTTCGGCACCTCCTGGAAGGGCGTCTCGCTGGACACCCTCTTCGAGGACGTGGAGAGCGCGGCCGACTACGCGATGGCCCACTCCTACGGCGGCTACACCACGAACCTGCCGCTGGAGGACCTGCTCGACGGGCAGGCCTGGCTGGTCTACGAGTTCGACGGCGAGCCGCTGCACCCGGAGCACGGCGGCCCGGTCCGGCTGCTCGTGCCGCACCTGTACTTCTGGAAGAGCGCCAAGTGGGTCACCCGGCTGACCCTCCTGCAGCGCGACCAGCCCGGCTTCTGGGAGCAGAACGGCTACCACGACCGCGGCGACCCGTGGAAGCAGCAGCGGTACCAGGGTGATTGAGGACGGGCCGGCGGCGACGCCGCTCGGCGCCGGGGGCGGGCCGCCCAGCGGGGCGGTCGCACCCGCGGGTGGCTGGCGCACCGCGACGGTCTCCGGTGTGCGCCGTCCGGTGGCCCGCTCGGTGGAGCTCCGGCTCGACGTCCACGACCGGGTCGACCACCTGCCCGGGCAGCACTACGTCGTCCGGCTGACCGCCGAGGACGGGTACACCGCGCAGCGGTCCTACTCGGTGGCCTCCGCGCCGGGTGACCCGCTGGTCGAGCTGTTCGTCGAGCGGCTGGACGACGGCGAGGTGTCCACCTACCTCGCCGACGTGGTCGAGCCCGGCGACGAGCTGGAGGTGCGCGGCCCGATCGGCGGCTGGTTCGTCTGGGACGGTGCCACGCCCGCGCTGCTGGTCGGCGGTGGCAGCGGCGTCGTCCCGCTGGTGGC
>CAKUMG010001643.1 GCA_934667465.1 uncultured Actinoplanes sp.
ACTTCACGTTGCCGGCGTTGTCGATCGCCTTGATGCGGATCTTCATCGTCTTCGGCTGCTTCGAGGCGACGACCTTGACCGCGAACGGGTTGCTCGCGTCGGTCGCCACGACCTTGCCGTTGATGATCAGCTCGACCCGGCGGATGCCGGTCTGCGAGTCGTACGCGCCCACCGGCACCGTGACGGTGCCCTTGACCTTGGCGTTGTTCTTCGGCCCGCCCTTGATCCAGACCGTCGGCGCGACGTTGTCGACGAAGATCGAGCGGGCGCTGCTCGTGGTGGTGTTGCCCGCCATGTCGTACGCCTTGACCGTCAGGCTGTGCTTGCCGCCCTTGAGCGACTTGGTGTTCAGCGAGAACGTGTACGGCGACGACTTGTCCTGCGCCTGGTACTTGCCGTCCACGTACAGGTTGGCCACGCGCATGCCGGACCAGTTGTCGCTGGTGGTGGTCTTGACCGTGACCGTGCCGGAGACCTTGGCGCCGGGCGCGGTGATCGAGACCTTCGGCGCCGTGGTGTCGGTGCCCATGGTCAGCGCCTTGGCCACGTCGAGATTTCCGTAGGTGGCCCACTTGGTGCTGCTGACGCCGCGGCCCGAGGAGTTGATCGCGCGCTGCACCGACCAGTTGTTGTAGCCGGGGTGGGCCGACTTCACCAGCGCCGCGGCACCGGCGACCATCGGCGCGGCGAAGGAGGTGCCCTGCCACATGCCGTAGACCGGGTTGCCGTCGCTGCCGTACTCCTGGGTCAGCACCCTGACGTCACCCGGCGCCGCGATGTCCACCCAGGTCGCGCCCTTGGCGTTGTAGTTGGAGTAGTACGCCCGGCTGTCGGAGTAGCGCTCGGTCGCGCCGACCGCCAGCACCTCGGGGTACGCCGCCGGGTAGTTCTTCGTGGTGGCGTACTTGTTGTCGCCGTCATTGCCCGCGGCGGCGACGACCAGCACGCCCTTGGACGCGGCGTAGGCGACGGCGTCCCGGAGCACGCGCGCGTCGTCCAGGCCGCCGAGCGACATGTTGATGATCTTCGCGCCGTTGTCGGTCGCGTAGACGACGCCCTTGGCGATGTCTGACCACTCGCCGCTGCCCCCGGCGTCCATGACCTTCCCCGGGAGGATCTTGCACTGCCAGCAGGTCCCGACCATGCCGTACGCGTCGTTGCCGCGGGCCGCGATCACCGACGCGACCGCGCTGCCGTGCCCGTGGTCGTCGAACGTGCCCGACCGGTTCCACACGAAGTCGTACCCGCCCGTGACGACGCCCTGGAGGTCGTCGTAGGCGTTGACGCCGGTGTCCAGCACGGCGACCTTCACGCTCGCCGCGCCCGTGGTCCGCTCCCATGCGGCGGGCAGCTTGACCTGGTCGATCTCCGGCTGGTAGCCGCTGGTGTACTGCGGGTCGTCGGGGTACACCGCGGAGATGCGCGCGGTCTTCCGGTCGACCTCGACGTAGTCGACGCCCGGCTGGGCGCGCAGGGCCGCGATGACCGCGGCCTGCTTCGAGGCGGGAACCTCGACGGTACGGGCGTTGAGCGCCCCGAGGGCCTTGCGGGCCTCGGCGGCGAGGTCGGTGGCCCGGCCGCCGAAGGT
>CAKUMG010001644.1 GCA_934667465.1 uncultured Actinoplanes sp.
TACGGCTCGTGCTGCACGATCCCGGCAAAGGCCGTCCGCGGCGGCGGCAGCGCCCGCTGCGCCCGCTCCCGGATCTGGGCGAGGCCGGTGTCCTGGCCGATCGGCTTCGCCCCGGCCTTGCACATCTTGATCCCGTTGTACTGCGCCGGGTTGTGGCTGGCGGTGAACATCGCACCGGGCAGGCCGAGCACGCCGGACGCGTAGTAGAGCAGGTCGGTCGAGCCGAGACCCGCGTGCACCACCTGCGCACCGGCCGCGATCGCGCCGGCCGCGAACGACTCGGCCAGTGCCGGGCCGGACTCCCGCATGTCGTGCGCGATCACGATGCGGTCGGCGTCGTCGCCGCGCTCACGCAGCGTCTCCACGAACGCCTGGCCCAGCGCGCACGCGGCCGCGGTGTCGAACTCGTCCGGGACCGTACCGCGCACGTCGTACGCCTTCACGATCCGTGACAGCTCAGCCAACTCAACGCTCCTCACGCCTCGTCCTACGCCTGTGTAGCCGACCGGGGCAGCGTATCGGAGCCGCGCTCACCGGACGTGACGAGGCGGGTGGCCGGAACGCTGCGACTCGGTCACGTACACATGACGAAACGGATGCGCGAGGGAACTACTCCGTCACTCTCGGCAACTTCGTGGTCGGATCCGGTGGTGTGCTGCGCGCCCGGTTCGCGTTCGGGCCGGACGGCACGCCCGGATAGCGCTGCGTGGGCAGGTCGACCGGGGGCCGGGCGGCCGGCGGGGGCTGCGCCGGAAGCATCTGGGTGGCACCCTCGGCCGCGCCGCTCCAGCCGCCGGCCGGGCCGATGCTGGAGCAGGCTGCGCGCGGATCGAACGTGCCGCTCGCGCAGCGCCGTCCGGATCTTCTCCCCCTCCGGTCCGGGCGACTTCCACAGCGCCAGCTGGCGCTCCAGGTGGTCGGCCTCGGTGTGCTCGAGGTCCAGCGCCTGCAGGATCCGGCCGGTGTCGGCGATGCTCTGGTTCGCCCGGTCCACCACCTGCCGGCCCACCGGCGCGCGCTCGTCCGAGTAGCTGTCCAGCAGCCCCGGCCCGGCCTGCCCGCGGACCACCAGTGCGAGCTTCCACGCCAGGTTGTAGGCGTCCTGGATGGAGGTGTTGGAGCCCAGCCCGTGCGACGGCGGGTGCCGGTGGACGGCGTCGCAGGCGGAGAGGACGCGGCCGGCCGAGTACCGCTCCGCGGCGAGGTGGTTGACCGTCCAGGCCGAGCTGGAGGTGATCGTCACCGGCACCGAGTCGTCGCCGACGAGCCGGCGCACGATGCCGAGCGCGTACTCCTCGGAGAGGTCGGGCGCGGGGCCGTCGATGTCGTAGCCCCAGACGATGAGCCACTTGTGCCAGGGCCGGACCATGCGGACCAGGCCCGCGCCGATCCCGCCGACGTCGGCCCCCGGCTGCAGGACCCAGTACAGGACGGACGGCCGGTCGGCGACCAGGTGGGACAGGTCGGCCTCGAAGACGATGTTGATGCTGCCCGCGACGCCCATCTGGCCCACCATGGGCAGCCCGATGTCCGCGGCGACCTTGCTGCGCCCGCCGTCCGCGCGCAGCGCCTTCGCCAGCCGCCG
>CAKUMG010001645.1 GCA_934667465.1 uncultured Actinoplanes sp.
ACGTCGAGCCGCTGCTCGTCATCGGTGCGGCTCTCGCTGCTGCTCGTGTCCGTGAGCCCGACTTCAACGGTCTCGCGGGACGACCAACCCGTTTTGAAACAGGTCAGCAGGCCAACGATGCTGAGGGCGAAGCTCAGATACAGATTGAGAATTGTGGCCGCCGGCGACAGCAACCAAGATCCCACGTGCGAGGCGAAGGAGTCCCGTGGCCGGGCGAGCATGAGGTACCGGGCCGACGACAGGTACGAGATCCCGACGATCCAGGCGATCGCACCGCCCGGGAAGGTACCACTGCCGACCGGATAGACGACCAGGGCGGCGGGCAGCACGAACGCCATCCAGGCGAACTGCACCAACTGGCAAGCGGTGAGCCACCAGATCGGCGTGGTGGGCCGGAAGGTGCGCAGCAGCCAGTCGTTGCCCCACCAGAAGGAGCGCCACCAGCGCAGCCGCTGCTTGCTCAGGTGCGAGAGGCGCTCCGGGTGCAGGGTGTATCCCCACGCGTTGACCTGGAAGACGGCCCTGCCTTCGAGTAGGGCGTAGCGGGTCATCATGGCGTCGTCCCCGGAAGCCATCCTGCGTCCGGCGACGGTGTGGGTCAGGTAGTGGTGCATGTAGACGCGCACGACATGCGCCCGGTAGAACGCGAGAGCGCCGGAGTTGACGCCGACGGAACCGATCAGCGACTGCGCGACCCTGCCGTTGAGGGAGGCGCAGGCGAACGGCACCTCGACGAGCCGGGTGAGCCAGTTGGCGGTGCGGTTGAGACCGACGAGAAAGCCGCCGACGCTGGTGACAGCCGGATCGGCGAACGGCGCGACACCGTGCGCAATGGCAGTGTCGGCGAGCTCGACGTCGGAGTCCAGAGTCATGAAGAGGTCGGCAGCGGGATCGGCGGCCACCGCGACCGCCTGCGCCTCACGCTTACCGGCGACGGGATTGAACGTGTACGCGGTATCGATGCCGGGCGGACAATGGCGAGCGGCCCAATCGCTGAACACGTGCTGCAATCCAGGCCTGTAGCCACGGGCGGGGTCGCCGTTCTCGACCAGGTGCACCCGGTCGGGAATCCGGCTCTGCCGGCCGATCGAGTACAGCATCGCGCGCAGCATGACAGGGTCCTCGTTGTGCGCCGGGATGACGATCGTCAGGCGCAGAGCGTCCACCGTCGCGGCAGCGGATGTGCCGGGCTCCGCCACGGCGATCCCGTGGCGGAAATAGGTGATCAGTGAGGTGAAACAGAGCCAGGCGAAGGAGCCCGCGGCCACGAACTCCATGTTCGACCAGCCCTGGTCCCGCATCTCATAGACGTGATGCGCCGCGATGGCGCCGAAGGCGAGCAGTGCGAGAACAGCGACAGGGGTCGCGCGCCGGCGCTCGATGTCCATCAACGGGCCACGTTCGCTGGGCGCAGAAATCGGACGCCGAGCAGCGCGGCGACGATGACCGCGGCGACGCTCAGGGCAATGAGGGGTCTGGCGACCGCGACGCCGCCGATCACAACGGCCGATCCGAGCATGCTGCTGCCATATGAGCCCATGAAACCTGCTTCATGTCGTGGGAATTGCCGGCTCACGTCTGATG
>CAKUMG010001646.1 GCA_934667465.1 uncultured Actinoplanes sp.
GTTCTGGAACGGGCCGATGGGCGTGTTCGAGCTGGCGCCGTTCGCGGCGGGCACCCGCGGCGTGGCCGAGGCGATCACCAAGATCGACGGGTTCTCGGTCGTCGGCGGCGGCGACTCGGCCGCGGCGGTGCGCACGCTCGGCATCGACGAGGCCGCGTTCGGGCACATCTCCACCGGCGGCGGCGCGTCGCTCGAATACCTCGAGGGCAAGACCCTGCCGGGTCTGGCCGCGCTGGGGAGCTGAGGCATGGCCGAGGCGACCACCACCCGCACCCCGCTGATGGCGGGGAACTGGAAGATGAACCTCAACCACTTCGAGGCCATTCTCCTGGTGCAGAAGCTGGCCGCCAGCCTCAACGAGGAGCAGCTCACGGCGGTCGAGACCGTCGTGCTGCCGCCCTTCACCGACCTGCGCAGCGTCCAGACCGCTATCGACGGCGACAAACTGGCGATCCGCTACGGCGCGCAGGACGTGTCGCCGCACAAGGGCGGCGCGTACACCGGGGAGATCTCCGGGGCGATGCTCGCCAAGCTCGGCTGCACCTATGTGACGGTCGGGCACTCCGAGCGCCGTCAGTACCACCACGAGGACGACGCCCTGGTCAACGCGAAGGCCAAGGCGGCGCTGGCGAACGACCTGACGCCGATCGTGTGCGTCGGCGAGGGCCCGGACGTCCGCGAGGCCGCCGGGCACGTCGAGCACTGCTCGACACAGCTCACCGGCGCCCTGGCCGGCCTCAAGGCCGAGCAGGTGGCCAAGCTCGTGCTCGCCTACGAGCCCGTGTGGGCGATCGGCACGGGCAAGACCGCCACGCCCGAGAACGCGCAGGAGGTGTGCGCGGCCCTGCGGGGCTGCGTCGCCGCGGCGCACGGCGAGGACGTGGCGAACGGGATCCGGATCCTCTACGGAGGCTCCGTGAAGGCGGGCAACATCGCCGCCATCATGGCGCAGCCGGACGTCGACGGGGCCCTCGTCGGGGGCGCCAGCCTCGTCGCCGAGGAGTTCGTGTCGATCGTCCGGTTCCGCGATCACGTGAAACGCTGACAATTAGTTGAGGAACCGGCCGCCCCAGGGCGGCCGGTTCGTCGTGAGGCCGCTATTGTGGGTGCGCTTGCGCTGTGCCCTCGAGGAGGACTGACCCGACCATGCCGCTCTGGTTCGCATACACGTTGATCGTGATGCTTCTTGTCACCAGCATCTTGCTGACTCTGCTGATCCTGCTGCACCGGGGCAAGGGCGGCGGCATGTCCAGCATGTTCGGCGGCGGTGTCACCTCCAGCCTCGCGGGTTCGTCGGTCGCCGAGAAGAACCTCGACCGCTACACCGTGCTGGTGGGCATCGTCTGGTTCGCCTGCATCGTCGGCCTGGGGCTGTGGCTGAAGCTGGCCCAGAACTCCTAGGCCGGGCTCCCCACGGCCTCCCGCCGGGCGGAAACACGTTGTTAACGCCCGGTTGTGCACCGTTCGCCGGAAGACCCTTTCCCGCGGCGCCGTGCTGGTCGTAGACTTCCCCGCGCGGTCCGGTGATCCGGGCCGCGCGGTTGTTTCCGGCACCTCCCGTTCGTGCTCGGCCCCGTGCCGCC
>CAKUMG010001647.1 GCA_934667465.1 uncultured Actinoplanes sp.
GCCAGGGCGAGCTGGAGGAGCGGCTCTGCGCCCTCACGCTGGAACTGCGCGACGCGCTGCTGGCCGAGCCGTTCAGCCTGCGGCGCGGCTACCGGGTCGGCGGTGCGCTGGTCCGTGCGCACGTGGTCTCCGCGGAAGGGCTCGGCCGTACCATCGAGGTCCTTGATCAGCGCTTCGTGCGCGACCTCGGCCTGACCGCCGCCGGTGGCCGGATGGCCCGGCTGCTGGGCACCGTCGCCACCGGCTACGCCCGCGCGCTGCGCGACCGCACACTGGACGAGCAGGAGTCGATCCGGCGGGCCGCGATGGTCTCCCGGGAAGAGGCCGAGTTCGCGCTGCGGGAGAGCGAGTCGCGATTCCGGCACCAGGCCACCCACGACTCGCTGACCGGCCTGCCGAACCGCGCGCTCTTCACCGACCGGCTGCGCGCCGCGTTCGCCGGTCCGCCGCAGCGGCTCGCGGTCTGCTTCGTGGACCTGGACGGCTTCAAGATGGTCAACGACTCGCTCGGCCACCACGCCGGTGACCTGCTGCTGATCGAGGTGGCCCGGCGGTTGCGGCGCAGCGTCGGCGAGCACCTGGTGGCGCGGCTCGGCGGCGACGAGTTCGTCATCCTGATCGAGGGCACCACCTGCACCGAGGACGCGGTCAAGGTCGCGGACGCGGCGCTCAACGCGATCAACGAGCCGGTCGAGGTGGACGGCCAGCGGCTGGCCGTCTCCGCCAGCATCGGCATCGTGGAACGGGAGACCGGCGGCTCCTCCCCCAGCGACGTGATGCGCGCGGCCGACATCACGCTGCACTGGGCCAAGGAGAGCGGCAAGCGGCGCTGGGCGCTCTACGACGAGGACCGCAACGCGAACGAGATCGCCCGGTACACGCTGGCCTCGTCGATGCCGGCCGCGCTGGAACGCGGCGAGTTCTTCGTCGACTACCAGCCGCTGGTCGCGCTGGACGGCGGCCGGCTGCGCGGCGTGGAGGCGCTGGTCCGGTGGCGGCACCCGAGCCTCGGCGTGCTGCGGCCGGACCGGTTCGTCGGGCTGGCCGAGGAGACCGGGCTGATCGTCCGGCTCGGCGCGTGGGTGCTCGGTGAGGCGTGCGCGCAGGCCCGCCGCTGGCTGGACGCTTCGCCGGAAGCGCCGTTCGTCAGCGTCAACCTGGCCGTCCGCCAGGTCGGCGACCCCGGCCTGATCGCCGAGGTGGCGGAGATCCTGGAGCGCACCGGACTGCCGCCGGGCCGGCTGCAGCTGGAGATCACCGAGAGCGACGCGATGGCCGGCGTGGACGTCGGCGTGCTCGACGCGCTCTCCTCGATGGGCGTCCGGCTGGCGATCGACGACTTCGGCACCGGCTACTCCAACCTCGCCTACCTGCGGCACCTTCCGGTCCGCGAGCTGAAGGTGGCCGGCGCGTTCGTCGAGGGGCTGCGCACCGGCGACTCCCCGGTCGACGAGAAGATCATGGCGACGCTGGTGACGCTGGCCCACACGCTGGACCTGACCGTCACCGCGGAGAACGTGGAGACCGCCGGCCAGGCCGCCCGGCTGCGCGCGATCGGCTGCGACTCGGCGCAGGGCTGGC
>CAKUMG010001648.1 GCA_934667465.1 uncultured Actinoplanes sp.
CACCCGCACCAGGCCGGCGTCCCGCAGCACGGCCGTGGTCCGCGGGGTGGTGGCGCGCTCCGGCGAGAACCAGCCGGTCACCGGCCGCCCCGTGGCGCCGGCCACGGCGGACACCGCGGACGCGACGTACGCCGCCTCCTCGTCCGCCGTCATGGCCGGGTCGAGCACGATGTTCGCGGCCCGGCCGCGCGCGACGACCTCGCCCGCGCGCTCGGCCACCAGCGCCGCGAGCCCCGGCTTGGTCCGGACGCCCTCGGCGTCGAGCGCGACGGCCGCCGGCACGCCCGCCTCCGCCGCGATGTCGAGCAGCCGCCAGAGCCCGACGGTCAGGCCGAAGTCCCACTGGGACAGCCGGGCGACCTGCCCGTGCCGCGGCTCGCCCGTCTCGCGGCCGACCCCGCCCTGCATGGCCAGCGGCTTGTGCGCGCCCGCGGGCACGACGTCGACGTACGCCGGCGCGTGCAGCAGGACGCTGACGGCGAGCTTCTTGCCGTCCGGCAGGGCCCAGGGCGCGCGCAGCCGGTCGCTGGTCCGCTCCAGGGTGGGCGCGAACACGGTCGCCCCGGTGTCGTCGACGGTCATCGGGCTCCCCCTGCCGCCAGCGCCTCGGCGTGCGCCAGCTGCGCGTCGTAGTGGTGCGCCAGGTAGTGGTCGGCGACGTCCCCGGCGCGGGTGACCCAGAGCCGGTCGTCGCCTCGCACGAACGCGAAGATCTCCGACAGCGCGCGCAGCATGTGCGGCTGGCCGGACAGGAACGGGTGCGTGGCGATGCAGGCGACCCGCGCCTGGCCGTCGCGCTCCGCGTCCCGGACCAGCCGGCCGATCTGCGCCTTCACCATGTCGACGAGGTACGACGGCGGGTAGTGCTTCGCGTGCAGCAGCGGCACGTCGTTGAGCATGTACGAGTACGGCATGGAGACCAGGCGGCCGCCGGACCGGGTGCGCAGCGGCCGGGGCTGCTCGTCGTGGATCCAGTCGGCGTGGTAGCTCATCCCGTGCTCGACCATGAGGTCGGCGGTCAGGTCGGTGCCGGAGATCTTCGGCCCGAGCATCCCCTTCAGCGGCGCGCCGTAGTGCGTCCGGGTCAGCTCCTGCGACTGCTCGAGGAACGCCGACTCGGCCGCCTCGTCCAGGTCGTAGATCGGCCGCAGGTTCGAGATGCCGTGGCTCATCACCTCCCAGTCGCGCTCCCGCATGGCGTCCCGGATCTCCGGGTCGTCCCGGAGCAGCGTCAGGCTGAGCGACACGGTCGACGGGATGGCGTACGCGTCGACCGCGCGCAGCAGCGTCTCGGCCCGCCAGACGAACATGCCGGAGTTCCACAGGTAACGGGACGGCCCGGCGGCGAGGAAGTCCTCGGCCACCGACCGCGACGGCTTCTCCTGGAACGTCGTCACGACCCGCGCCTCGCCGTCGAGCTCCGCACCGAGCTCGAGGTAGCCGAAGCCGGTCGCGGCATGGTCGGGGCTACCGGTACGGCCGCTGGCGCGGCGGTCCGGACCCCCTGGCCCCTCCGTACGACCTGGGCAACGCCGTCGACGAGATCGGCGACTCGGTCCTCGGCGGCAGCGGCGTGCG
>CAKUMG010001649.1 GCA_934667465.1 uncultured Actinoplanes sp.
CTGGCCCAGCGCAGCAAGGCAGCCGCGGGGACCGCCGAGCAGGAGGAGCGCACCGAGCTCCTCACCGTCCCGGCGGCCGGACCGCCGACGGCGCCGATCCTGATCGGCGCTGCCGGGCCGGCGTTCGCGGAGGACGCCACGGTGCGCTCGCCGGCCGGCGGGGCACCCTCACCGGCCGACAGGGCACCCTCATCGGCCGGCAAGGCGCCGGGCGACCAGCCCGTCCGGGCCGGGGAGGCGGCGACCGCCTGGCAGCCTGCGTGGACCGAGCCCGGTGCGGAGCCGGAGACCAAGGTCGTGCCGGTTCCCGCGGCGGCAACGCCGGCCGAGGTTCAGGCCGCGCCGATGCGGGCTCCTGCGCTGCCGGTGCAGGCCGGACCCGACCGCAAGCCGGCCCAGGCTCCGGCTTCTTCGGAGACGAACGGACTGGCGGCGAAGACCGCAGCCACGCCGGCGGCTGACGCGAAGCCCGCGCCTGTCGCCAAGCCCGCGCCCGCCAAGCCGTCGGCCGAGCCCGCACCCGCGCCGACGACTGGCGTCGGGCCTGCTCCCGGCTCGAAGCCCGCTGAGCCCGCGGCCGACGCCAAGTCCGGCACCGGCCCGAAGCCCGCCGAGAGCACCGTCGAGGCGATGCCCGCCGAGCCCGTTGCCGATGCGAAGCCCGCAGCCGAGCCCGCGCCCGAGGGGAGGCCCGTCGCGCCCGCGGCTGACGCCGAGCCCGCCAAGGCCGAGCCCGCCACCGAGCCCGCCACCGAGCCCGCCACCGAGCTCGTGACCGACGCGGAGCTCGCTGGCGAGGGCGGCGCGGACCCGGAGCCGGCGACGGCATCGGGCGACGCTGTCCCGACGGCGGCCGACGCGGCGACCCCGGCGGTGGCGGGGCCTGTGACGTTCGCGGACGCGTTCGGGATGATCCCGGCGGAGCAGCGCCGCCCCCTGCGGGCCCTGCTCGGCCTGGCCGGCGACCCGCCCGCCCCGATCGTGGCCGACCTCGGCGGGGCGCGGCGGACGTTCCTGGTCGCGGGCCCGTCCGGGTCGGGGCGCAGCAACGCGCTGGTGACCCTGGGCGTCTCGATGCTGGCCACGGGCACGGCGCTGGTCGTGCTGACGCCCCGCGAGTCCCCGCTGCGCCGGCTCGCCGCCCACCCCGACGTGCGGGTGTTCGAGGGAACCTCCCCGGAGGCGGACGCGGTCACGGCGGCGGTCGAGGGTGCGGACAAGCCGGTTGCCGTGCTCGTCGACGACGCCGAGCTGCTGGAGTCCGGCGGCCCGGTGGGCGAGGCGCTGCGCGCGTTGGTGGAGAGCGGGACCGGCATCGCGTACGCCGTCGGTGCCGACTTCATCGCCAAGGCGTCCGGCGGCTGGCTGGCCGAGGCGCGCCGCTCCCGGCACGGGGTGCTGCTCGCCCCGCGTACGGCCACGGAGGGCGACCTCCTCGGGGTCTGGGTGCCGCCGGCGCTGCTGCCCTCGGAGATCCGGCCCGGCAGCGGGCACGTCCCGGACCCGGCCGGCAAGGGCTCGCTGACCGAGGTCGCCATCCCCCACACCGCGCTGCGCTGATCGGCGGGACGGGCAGC
>CAKUMG010001650.1 GCA_934667465.1 uncultured Actinoplanes sp.
AGCGGCCGGCCGCGGCGGGGATGCCGGCCGCCCAGCGGATCGTGTGGTGGGGGCCGCCGCCGATCTGGAAGCCGCCCGCGCGCCGGCCCGTCACGGACCCCGCCACGCAGCTCGCGGCCTCGCCCGTGCCGCCCGTGCACCGCCCGGCCGAGCTCACCTGGGCACCGGCGCAGGCGGAGGCACTGTGGACACCGCCGCAGCGCCCCGACCGCGACTCGGTATCGGCTTCGGTGGAGGCCACGGACACGTCGATGGGGGCCACCGCCACCTCGGCGGAGGCCGCGGACACCTCGGTGGGGGCCGCGGACACCTCGGTGGGGGCCGCGGACACCGAGCCGATCCCGGACTGGATGCGTCCCGCGGTGTTCCCGGCCGACGCGGAGTTCACCGAGCAACCCGACCCGTACCGTCAGCCCGAGCGCGTCCGCCCCCAGCCGTGGACCGACTTGTAGTCTCCCTCTGAACGACAAGATCTGAGGGGGTCGATCCGCGGGTGCGCCGTGCCGTCATCGCGCTGGGAACAGTCGGACTGCTGGCCGCCATCCTGGCCCTGGTCGCCCCGCGGTTGAATCCCTCCGCCGGTCCCGCCTCCCCCGGACTTCCCGGCTCGTCCGGCCCGGCAGGCGGGGCGGCCCCGCAGTCGCCGGCGGCCGACTGGCGGCTCGTCTGGTCGGACGAGTTCGACGGCGCCGCGCTGGACCCGGCGAAGTGGCAGGCCAAGGACGACACCCTGGTCGACTACGACCGGGCGTGCATCACCGGCGACCCGGGCAACGTCTTCGTCGCCGACGGTTCCCTCACCATCCGCGCGCAGCGCCGGCAGGGCACCTGCGGCCGGGAGACGCGCCCCTTCACGACGGCCTACCTGTCCACGGAGGGCCGCCGATCATTCACGTACGGGCGCTTCGAGCTACGCGCCAAGTCACCGACCGGGCCCACCGGCTCGACCGGCCTGTGGCCCGCCTTCTGGCTGCGCCCCGACGACGGCGGCAACGGCGAGATCGACGTGGTGGAACTGCCGGGCGGCGCGCGGTACCACCACGCCGCGACCCAGTCGATCTTCTACGACTACACGCCGATCAAGCAGGACAACCGCTACCCGTTCCCGGCCGGCCACCCCGCCGACGGCTTCCACACCTACACGACCGAGTGGGAGCCGGGCATCCTGCGCTGGTACGTCGACGGCGTCGAGGTCTTCCGCCGCGACCGCACCACCACGCCCTGGTTCGACGAGGTCTTCACCAAGCCCTACCACCTGCGCCTCAACTTCCAGGTGGGCGGCTGGCTCGGCGACCCCGACGCGGCCACGGTCTTCCCCGCGGACTTCCAGGTCGATCACGTACGCGTCTACCAGCGCTGAACCCACCCCGCCCCACCGGCCGCAACAGTCCGGCACCCGCCCACCGGGCGCCCGCCCGGCACCCGCCGACCCGGACGCCCGGCACCCGCCGGCCCGCGGCGCAGCCCGGCGCCCGCAGATCCGGGCGCCTGGCACCCGTCGGCCCGGCCGCCGCCCGGCACACAGCCGACCCAGCGCTGCCCGTCGCTCGGCCATCCCAGCGCCGCCCGACGCCCTG
>CAKUMG010001651.1 GCA_934667465.1 uncultured Actinoplanes sp.
CACCGAGCGCGCCGCGCGCCGCCTCCGGGAGGCCGCCTCCACCCGGGCCCAGGTCGCGGGCCTGGACCTCGAGGTGACCCTGACCATCGGCGTCGCCGCCGCGCCGGTGCACGGCACGGACGCCGGCACGCTCATGCAGCGGGCCGACGTCGCCCTGCTGGCCGCCGCCGACTCCGGCGGGGTCGCCAGCTACCACCCGGTCCTGGACCAGCAGAGCCTCCGCCGGTTGCAGCTGGGCACCGAGATCGAGCAGGCCATGGCCGACGGGCAGATCAGCGTGGTCTTCCAGCCGATCATCGACGCGCAGACCTCCGACATCGTCTCGGTGGAGACCCTCGTCCGGTGGGCGCACCCCCGCTACGGGGCGATCGCGCCGGACGACTTCATCCACCTGGCCGAGCAGATCGGCCGCATCGGCGCGGTCACCGACCACGTGCTCGACCTCGCCCTGGCCCGCTGCCGCCGCTGGCTGGACCAGGACATCGCCCTCTCGGTCGCGGTGAACCTCTCCGTGCACTGCCTGACCGAGCCCGACCTGGTCGACCGGGTGCGCGGCGCGCTGCAGCGCCACCGGGTGCCGGGGGAGCTGCTCACCCTCGAGCTCACCGAGGGCAGCGTCGTCGACGACTCGGTGCGCGACAGCACCGTGCTCGCCGACCTGCACGGCCTCGGGCTGCGGCTGTCGATGGACGACTTCGGCACCGGGTACTCGTCGCTGTCGCAGCTGCGCCAGCTGCCGATCGACGAGGTGAAGATCGACAAGTCCTTCGTCCTCGGGATGTCCACCAGCCAGGGCGAGTCCTTCATCGCCCGGTCGATCATCGAGCTGGCCCACAACCTCGGCCTGCGCGTCGTCGCCGAGGGAGTGGAGGACGAGCTCACGCGCAACCTGCTCGCCCAGATGGGCTGCGACAAGCTGCAGGGCTTCCTGGTCAGCCGGCCCCTCCCGGACGACCGTCTGGAGAGCTGGCTGCTGGCCCGCACCGGCGTCCGGTCGGCGGCCCCCGGAGCCACCCACCGACGGCTGTTCGTCCGCACCTGAGCGACGCGAACCCCTCGGCAACCCCCTGCCGGACGGGCGGTCAGGGGTCAGGTACAGTTCTCGACGGCTCTTCGGAGCAGGCCCCTTTAGCTCAGTCGGCAGAGCGTCTCCATGGTAAGGAGAAGGTCTACGGTTCGATTCCGTAAAGGGGCTCAGTGGCCAGCCGGTCCAGTCGCGAGACCGGGCCGCACGGTCATCCCGGCGGTGTAGCTCAGCCTGGTAGAGCAAGCGGCTCATAATCGCTGTGTCACCGGTTCAAGTCCGGTCACCGCTACTCCGACGGAACCAGCACCCCAGGGTCCGTCCGCACCACCCGCACCGGCACTCGCCGACGCGTCCGCACAAGGCTAGGAGCACTCCTCATGGCAGCGACCGACATCCGTCCGAAGATCACCCTGGCCTGCCAGGAGTGCAAGAACCGCAACTACATCACCCGCAAGAACCGTCGGAACGACCCCGACCGGCTCGAGCTGATGAAGTACTGCCCCAAGGATCGCAAGCACACGCTGCACCGCGAGACGCGCTGACGCGCG
>CAKUMG010001652.1 GCA_934667465.1 uncultured Actinoplanes sp.
CCGCGGCCAGCGCGTCAAGCACCGGTCGATGATCGAAACCATGTCCCTGGCTTTGGACGATGACCGCGCGGTCGAAACCGAAATGATCATGGAGGCGGCGCAATTCAGTTTCCGGCGCTTCGTTGGGCGTGAAGCTACGGTCATCAGGCAGGGGGAAACGAGCGAATGGCCCGTAGATATGGCAGTGGGCATCACAGCTCCCAGGTGGAAGGGCGATTGCCGCCTTCCTCGGATCGGGCTTCGGCGGCGGCCCGTCGGGAGTGATGCTCCGAGGTGATTTGTTCTCCGGCATGACAGGCTGCTCAATCACAACGGGCGACCATGCCGCCGTCCACAGGCGGTGATCACCTCGGGTCCACTGCTGCTTCGAGACCGTCGAGGCAGCAGCGGGCCCGATCTCGCGGGGTGGCGGACGTGCGACGGCCCCCGCACCCGGAGGGGTGCGGGGGCCGCGGCGTCAGCGTCTACCTCAGGCCATGGCCTTCTGCAGGTTGGTGTCGATGGCCGCCAGGAAGTCCTGGGTGGTCAGCCACGGCTGGTCCTTGCTGATCAGCAGCGCGAGGTCCTTGGTCATCTGACCGCCCTCGACGGTGTCGATGCAGACCTTCTCGAGGGTCTCGGCGAACCGGGTGACCTCGGGGGTGTCGTCCAGCTTGCCGCGGTGGGCGAGGCCCCGGGTCCAGGCGAAGATCGACGCGATCGGGTTGGTCGACGTCTCCTTGCCCTGCTGGTGCTGCCGGTAGTGGCGGGTCACCGTGCCGTGGGCGGCCTCGGCCTCGACCGTGCGGCCGTCCGGGGTGGCCAGCACCGAGGTCATCAGGCCGAGCGAGCCGAAGCCCTGGGCCACGGTGTCGGACTGCACGTCGCCGTCGTAGTTCTTGCACGCCCAGACGTAGCCGCCCTCCCACTTCAGCGCGGCGGCGACCATGTCGTCGATCAGCCGGTGCTCGTAGGTGAGGCCGGCGGCCTGGAAGTCGGCGGCGAACTCGGTCTCGAAGATCTCGGCGAACAGGTCCTTGAACCGGCCGTCGTACGCCTTGAGGATCGTGTTCTTGGTCGACAGGTAGACCGGGTAGTTGCGGGCCAGGCCGTACCGGAACGAGGCCCGGGCGAAGTCGCGGATCGACTCGTCGAAGTTGTACATGGCCATCGCGACGCCGCCGTCCTGCGGGTACGTCACGACCTCGGTCTGGATCGGCTCGGAGCCGTCCGCCGGGGTGAAGGTGAGGGTCAGCGTGCCCGCGCCCTGGACCTTGAAGTCGGTCGCCTTGTACTGGTCGCCGTGGGCGTGGCGGCCGATGATGATCGGCTTGGTCCAGCCCGGCACCAGGCGCGGGATGTTGCTGATGATGATCGGCTCGCGGAACACGACGCCGCCGAGGATGTTGCGGATCGTGCCGTTCGGCGAGCGCCACATCTTCTTGAGGCCGAACTCCTCGACCCGCGCCTCGTCCGGCGTGATGGTGGCGCACTTGACGCCGACGCCGTGCTTCTTGATCGCGTTGGCGGAGTCGATCGTGACCTGGTCGTCGGTGGCGTCGCGGTGCTCGATGCCCAGGTCGTAGTACTCCAGG
>CAKUMG010001653.1 GCA_934667465.1 uncultured Actinoplanes sp.
TCGGTCTGGTGGCCGGCGTGCTGGCCGGCATCCGGCGCAACAGCTACTTCGACAACCTGGTGCTGGTCTCGACGACCGTCATCGTGGCGATCCCGATCCTGGTGCTGGCCTTCCTCGCCCAGCTGCTGTTCGGGCTCAAGCTCGGGTGGTTCCCCATCGCGGGCACCCGCGAGGGCTGGTACGGCTACGTGCTGCCCGGCCTGGTGCTGGCGTCGGGCTCGCTGGCCTACGTCGCCCGGCTGACCCGGACGAGCATCGCCGAGAACCTGCGCGCGGACTACGTGCGGACGGCGAAGGCGAAGGGCCTCCCGCCGCGGCGGATCATCGTCCGGCACACGCTGCGCAACAGCCTGATCCCGGTGGTCACCTTCATCGGTGCCGACATCGGGGCCCTGCTGGGTGGGGCGATCGTCACCGAGACCGTCTTCAACCTGCCGGGCATCGGCCGCGAGGTCTTCGACGCCCTCCGCGCCCAGGAGGGCGCCGTGGTCGTCGGCATCGTGACGCTGATGGTCTGCTTCTTCATCTTCTTCAACCTGGTGGTCGACGTGCTCTACGCGGTCCTGGACCCGAGGATCCGCTATGACTGACCAGCAGCAGGCCGACCTGCGCAAGGACGAGATCGAGGCAGGGACGACGACCGGCCTGGCCAGCCCCTCGGTCGACGTGACCAACGCCCGGCAGAACAGCCTCTGGTCCGACGCGTGGGCGGCGCTCAAGCGCAATCCGCTGTTCTGGATCGGCAGCGTGCTGACGCTGCTGTTCACCGTGATGGCGATCGTGCCGCAGGTGTTCGCCCGGGGGCAGGACCCGCGGGCGTGCGACCTGGCGAACTCGAAGCTGCTGCCCTCGGCCGAGCACTGGTTCGGCTACGACGTGCAGGGCTGCGACTACCTGGCCAACGTCGTCTACGGGGCGCGCAACTCGCTGCTCATCGGCGTCTTCGCCGTGGTGGTCATCCTGGTGCTGGGCGTGGCCGTGGGCGCCGTCGCCGGCTACTTCGGGGGCGTGACCGACGGCATCCTGTCCCGCATCGCGGACATCTTCTACGCGCTGCCGCTGATCCTCGGCGCGCTGGTCCTGCTCCGCGTGGGCCCGGAGACGAGCATCCCGATCATCAACAGCCGGGGGCCGGGTGCGGTCGCGCTCGCTCTCGCGCTGTTCGGCTGGATGACGGCGATGCGGCTGGTCCGCTCGCAGGTCATCGCGGTGAAGAGCTCGGACTACGTGGCCGCCGCCCGCGCGATGGGGGCCTCGGGCCGCCGCATCCTGGTGCGCCACATCCTGCCCAACGCCGTCGCCCCGGTGCTGGTCTACGCGACCATCACCATCGGCGTGATCATCGCCGCGGAGGCCACGCTGACCTACCTCGGCGTCGGCCTGCAGCGCCCCGCGATCTCCTGGGGCCTGCAGATCGAGGCCGGGCAGGACTCGATCCGCACCGCGCCGCACCTGGTGCTCTTCCCCAGCCTGATCCTGACCCTGACGGTGATGGCGTTCGTGATGATGGGTGACGCCCTGCGCGACGCCCTCGACCCGAGGCAGCGCGCATGACCAACCTGGACCTGTCCAA
>CAKUMG010001654.1 GCA_934667465.1 uncultured Actinoplanes sp.
GCCCAGCGCCTGGTCTGGGGCGTGCACGACGGCGACGCGCCGGCCACGGCCGTCCGGGTCGCGGAGGAAGACCGCGTAGTAGCCCGGTTGATACTACGGCCAGATCCGCGGCGGGTGCAGCACCTGGGCGCCGGCCTCGACCGCGGCCCGGTGGACCGCGTCGACCGCGGCCCGGTCCGGTGCCGTGAAGGCGATGTGCAGCTCGCGCGTCTCCGGGCCGCGGGACGGGCTGAGCCAGAAGCCGGGCTCGCCGCCGAGACCGAGACCGACCACGATCGACGGCGGGACCGGGAAGCGTTTCACCTCGCGCATCCCGATCGGGCCGAACACACCCAGGTAGAAGGCGAGCGACTTTTCCACGTCCGCAACCGGGACGCCCACGTGATCGAACATGCCGGTGACGCTAGCAACCACCCCCGACAAAAACGGTTGCGCCGGGCGGCGGGCCCGGGCAGTCTGGTGCACGACCGACCGGAGGAGGGTGACCGCGGAGCATGTGATTCCCACGGGTTCGTGCCGTGCCGCCAGCAGCAGAAGGGCTGCCGCGGCGTGATCGCCACGCGTACCGCTGGGGTGTCTCATGTTGAAAGCCGTCTCCCTGTCCGTCTCGTTCGCCGCCGATCCGCTGTTCGCGGATGTCGACCTCACGCTCGGTCCCGGAGACCGGGCCGGGCTGGTCGGGCCGAACGGTGCCGGCAAATCCACGCTGCTGCGAGTGCTGACCGGGCAGCTGACGCCGGACACCGGGCACGTCACGCTGTCGCCGGGCACCACGATCGGCTACTTCGCCCAGCAGGTCCCGGACCCGGAGCAGACCGTCGGCGACTACCTCGCGGGCGGGCTCGGCGAGGTGCACCACGTCGCCGCGCGCCTGCGTGACCTGGAGAACGCGCTGGCCACGACGCCGGCACCGCAGGTCCTCGACGAGTACGGGCGGGTCCAGGAACGCTGGACCGACCTGCGCGGCTGGGAGGCCGGCAACCGGCTCGCCGGCGGGCTGCTGGTCGTCAGCCACGACCGGGCGTTCCTGGACCGGACCGTGACCCGGATCGTCGAGCTCGACGGCATCCACACCGAGCCGCAACGGTACGAGGGGGGCTACACCGCGTACCGGGCGGAGAAGACCCGCCGCTGGCAGGCGCTGCTGCTCGACTACGAGGCACAGCAGAAGGACCTGCGCCGCTGGGAGGACGACATCGCGCGCACCCGGCAGCACGCGCTGGGCGTCGAGACCACCATGCGCAAGGGCCTCGGCACAGATCAACTCCGGCGGTACGCGAAGAAGGTCGCCAAGAAGGCCAAGGCGCGGGAACGGCGGCTGCGCCGGCAGATGGAGTCGGCGCGGTGGATCGCCGAGCCGCAGACCCGCCCGCCGCTGACGCTGGCGTTCCCGTCGGTGGAGGCGGCCGGGCTGTCCGCGCACGGGATCTCCGTACGGACGCTGCTGCACGATTTCGATCTCGACGTCGCCGACGGGGAACGGGTGCGGATCACCGGGCCGAACGGGTCCGGCAAGACCACGCTGCTGCGGGTGCTGGCCGGGCAGCTGGCACCGGACGCGGGCGAGGTCAC
>CAKUMG010001655.1 GCA_934667465.1 uncultured Actinoplanes sp.
GAAGCAGGGCCGCTTGCACAGCTGCCGGTACCAGGCCTTGAGCCCCACGGCGGTCGCCGGGTCGGCCACGACGGCGTCGACCCGTGCGCGGATCTCCTCCATCTTCTCGAAGTCCGCGTCCTCCATCGCCGCCTGCATGCCGGCGAGGGTCTGCTCTTCCGGCGGCAGTGACAGCACCCGCTCGCGCATCCGGCGGGCCAGGTCGGTCCAGCCGTCCATCACCAGGTCCTCGCCGTCGCCGGCGCCGGTCTGGGTGGCGGTGAAGTTCTCCAGCCAGCGCCGCTGCCAGCCCGGGGTGGCGATCGAGGCGAACCACTCGGGGTCCAGCGGGGCGTTGGCGCGGACGTCGACCGACGACGGCGTGCGCTGGAAGACGTAGAGCTCGGCACACGCGCCGGCCAGGTGCGGCACGGCCTGCACGGAGGTGGCGCCGGTGCCGATGATGGCGACCCGCTTGTCGGCCAGCCCGTCCAGCGGAGCGCCCGACGGGTCGCCCCCGGTGTAGGCGTAGTCCCACCGGCTGGTGTGGAAGCTATGGCCGGTGAAGTCGGTGATCCCCGGGATGCCGGGGAGCTTGGGCACGTGCAGCGGCCCGGTGCCCATGGCGAGGAAAGTGGCGGTGAAGGCGTCGCCCCGGTCGGTGCGCACGATCCAGCGGGAGGCGCCGGCGTCCCACTCGACGTCGGTGACCTCGGTGTGGAACAGCGCGTCCTCGTACAGGCCGAAGTGCTTCCCGATCCGCTGGCAGTGCTCGAGGATCTCCGGCGCGTGCGCGTACTTCTCGGTCGGCATGTGGCCGGTCTCCTCGAGGAGCGGCATGTAGATCAGCGACGCCGTGTCGCACTGCGCGCCCGGGTACCGGTTCCAGTACCAGGTGCCGCCGAAGTCGCCGCCCTTCTCCACGATCCGCACGTCGGTGACGCCGGCCTCCCGGAGGCGCGCGCCGGTGACCAGCCCGGCGAAGCCACCGCCGATGAAGGCCACCGTGACGTGGTCGGTCCTCGGCTCGCGCTCGGTCCGCGGCGTGTACGGGTCGGTGAGGTAGCCGGCCAGCTCGCCGGTGAGGCGCAGGTACTGGTCGTTGCCGTCGGTGCGCAGGCGCTTGTCCCGCTCCAGGAGGTATTTGCGCCGGACGGCCTCCTTGTCGATCGGAGTTCCGTCCGGCCGCACCGGCCCACGAGTCGACGTCGTCATGCCCTGCCTCCCTCGACTGTGGTCCGCGCCACAGCCGCAGGAAGACTCTCACAGCGGCGAGGGCCCGCGGTGCGATCTGGACCACAATCCTGGAACTGCATTCCGGTTTGCCGGCACGGGCCGGCTCGGCGCGTGTGGTGCCCGTCTCAGATCACAACGGATGAATCGGTTCCGGTTTGGGCTCCGCAATGGCGCCGGGATGTCGATGGGTTGGGGACGACCTAGTTGACTTCTCCCCTTGCGAGGCGCGCCATGCAGCAGGACCCCCGAACGGCATCCCGGCTCCGCAACCTGCCGGTCGCCTGGAAGATCACCGCCACCGTCCTGTGCGGGCTGCTCGTGGCCGGCGTGGTGGGCGTCGTCGGTCTGGTCCGCAT
>CAKUMG010001656.1 GCA_934667465.1 uncultured Actinoplanes sp.
AGTCCGACACCGAGGGCGGCATGAGCGGCGTCGGCGTGCTCATCACCGGCTCGATGGTGACGGTCGCGGACGCACGAACTCTGTTGAAGCGATGACCTCCCCGGAGCGGAAGCCCTCGGGGTAGATCGCGCCGAGCGGGCTGTCGGCCGGGAAGGGCAGGTCCTCGAGGTTGCGGGGCAGGCTGAACAGCGTCGTCGCCCCGGTGTCGGTGGCGATGCTGGCGACGATCACGGTGTCGGTGCGGACGCCCTCGCGCCCCTCCCCACCGTCGCCACCGAGGAGCAGCACGTTGACCCGCTCCTTGTCGCCGAAGGGGTCGGGCCGGTCGTCGACGGTCGCCGACTCGCCGTCCTCGTCGAAGACCCCGGCGATGAGGTCGCGCTGCGTGGCCGCCAGCCGGCCGACCAGCACCGCGGGAGCCACCACCGCGGCCACCAGCAGCAGGACCACCAGGCCGCCGAGGACGTGCTGACGATCGTGGCCGCGAAGCAGGCGCTCGCCGGGGCGCTCTCCAAGCGGGTCGAGAACGTCTTCGCCGACGGCGCCGGTGCGCTGGACGAGGCGCAGGCGGCGATGTGCCAGGCGCTGCTCGCGCAGCTCGGCGCGGTGACGACGGTCAGCACGATCGTGCAGGTCCCGGTCGACGTGACGTCGCCGTCCTCCGACCCGCTCACCGCGCCGCGGCTGTCGGGCAAGGTGACCGCCGCAGGCGACGCGGCCGCCGCCGGCCGGGTGTGTGCGACGAACCGCACGGCCAGCCCGCTGGCCCAGCCCTGGTCGGTGCTCGTCGGCAACGTCGTCTCCACCCTCGTCGGCGTCACGGCGGGCATGTTGCTGCCCGACCCCGCACTGGCGGCCGCCGTGGCCGTGGGCGCCGCCATCGCGGGCATGATGCTGCTGCGCTGCGTGCACCCGCCGGGCGGGGCCTGCGCGCTGTTCGCCGCCGTCGGTGGGCCGGCGGTCGCCGATCAGGGATACCTGTTCGCGCTCCTGCCGGTCGGGCTGAACACCGTCCAGCCGCGGCCGCCGCCGGCGAGGTCGCCCTCGTCCGCGGTGACCAGGTTGCCGTCGGGCGTACAGTGCACCGCGTCGGGCTCGCGCAGGTGCGCCAGCTCGACGAGCTCCCCGTCGGTCAGCGGCACGAAGCCGTCCTCGCGCAGCACGGAGACGGTGCCGTCGGCGATGTCGAGGAACAGGCCGACGAGCTGCACCTGCGTGGTCCGGTGGCCCAGCAGCCCGGCCAGGCCGTCCAGCGCCTGGGCGACGTTCACCTGGGCCAGCTGGTCCACCTCACCCAGCCCCTGCTCGGCTGCCGCCCGGCCGACCGGGTGCCCGGCACGCCAGGCCCGCACGCTCGGCTCGGCGTGCTGCATCCAGCGGCCCACGGGACCGTCGACGGGGCTCTCCAGCGCGGCGGTCATGGCCCCGCAGCCGGAGTGGCCGCAGACCACCACCGTGGTCACGTCGAGCTGGTCGACGGCGTAGAGCACCGGGGCGGAGACGGAGCCGTCGTCGTCGGCCCCGACCGGCACCAGATTGCCCATCGTCCGCACGGTGAACAGGTCGCCG
>CAKUMG010001657.1 GCA_934667465.1 uncultured Actinoplanes sp.
GAGGCCGTAGCCCTCGAGCACCTCGGTGCCGAAGACCTCCGCGAACTTCTCGAGCACCGGCACGGGCAGCGCCGCGAAACCGAACAGCAGGTCCTCGGGCGGCAGCAGCGCGCGCCCGCGCGGCTCGCACCGGGCGCACTCGCGCACGTGCCGCGCGAGCCGCTTGCGCCACAGCGGGTCGGCGACGCCGTCCCAGTGCCGGGCCAGCGCGGACAGCTCGGGGCAGCGGGGCCGGCCGTGCAGGGCCGCCACGACCGCGCGGGCCGTGCCGAGCTGGGCCTTCATCCGGCCGACCCGCACCGAGGCGTGCTTCGGGCTGACGTGCAGCGCGCCGGCCAGCTCGGCGCGGGACAGCTCGCCGGCGGTCTCCTGCCACCACAGGCCCAGCAGGCGGCGGTCGTCGTCGTCCAGCCAGCCGGTGGCGCGCACCAGGTCGCGGCGCTGCGCGTCGAGGATCACCTCGGCGGTGGCACGCTCGGCGAAGTCGCTTTCCGGGTCGGCGCGCTCCGTCTCGTCGCGCACGGTCCGGGCCCGGGCCAGCCGGCAGGTGCGCAGGTGCAGCTGGATCTGCCGGTACGCGATCGCGATGAGCCACGACCGGAAGCGTTCCGGCTCGCGCAGGTCCGGCAGGCCGCGCAGCGCGCGCAGCATCGTCTCCTGCACGAGGTCGTCGACGTCGGGGTGGCCGGCCAGCGCGCGCCCGATGATGTTGTAGATCAGCGGCAGGTGCGCGCCGAGCAGTTCCTCACGCGCCGTAGTGTCCCCGGCGCGGGCCCGCACGGCGAGGCCGGTGACGTCCGGGACGGTCCGGCTCTGTGTCATCCCGGCCCCTTGCATCGAAGCTTGTCGCTGATCCTGCCGTGATGAACAGGGCGAGCCGTATCGTGGCACAGTCCGTTCAGGAGTGTAAAGAACTCGTTGCCGAAGTTTCCGTTGTCGCCGGGCCGCCCCCGCATCTACCAGGGTGCCGCCCATCCACCGGGGCGGTGGTTACGCAGCGTGTCCATTTGGAACCGCTCCCACCCGTACGAGAGGACCCCGAGTGCCCGGAAAGAGAGCAAGACGCCTGCTGGCGGGCGCCCTCACCGCCGCCGTCCCCGCGGCCGCGATCGTCTACTCCGTCCTGCCGTCGGCCGCGGCGGCCCTGCCGGTGCCCGGCACGATCTACCAGCTCGCCGTGACCAGGAGCGGCAAGTGCATCGACGTGCCGTCCGCGTCGAAGGACAACGGCGCGCTGCTGCAGCAGTGGGGCTGCACCGCCGGCGCGAACTGGCAGCAGTTCACGCTGGTCGCCGCGGGCAGCAACTACCTGATCCGCAACGTGAACAGCGCCAAGTGCATCGACGTCCCCGGCGGCTCGGCCGCCAGCGGCGTCCAGGTGCAGCAGTGGGGGTGCGCGGCCGGGCAGGCGAACCAGCAGTGGCGGCTCGCCGCGAGCGGCACGAACACGTACCAGATCATCAATGCCGGCTCCGGGCTGTGCCTCTCGGACAAGGACGCGTCGACGGCCTCGGGGGCGGCGATCATCCAGGAGACGTGCACGGCGAACACGAACAAGCAGTGGGCGT
>CAKUMG010001658.1 GCA_934667465.1 uncultured Actinoplanes sp.
TCCTCGGCCCCCGGGGCATAGCCGGCGTCGCGCAGCGCGCCCAGCAGCCGGGCCAGCTGGAACGGGCTGACCAGCACGGTCGGCGCCAGCTGCCGGAGCGCCAGCACCCCCAGCCGCCGGTCCGCCATCACCTCGGCCACCAGTGCCTCGTCGTCGCTGCGCACGTAGGAGCCCGCGGACCCGGCCCGTAGCCCGCCGTGCTTGCGGGCGGCGTCGTCGATCAGGTACGTCAGCGCCTGCGGGATCGGGGTCCGCGAGCGCCGCCGGAACAGGGCGTGCAGGTCGGTGGCCGCATACCCGATGTCGAGGGCCCGCCGTACGGACGCCGTGGTGACGCGGTGAACGCTGGCTCCGCCGGCCGACTCGGGCTCGGCGACCGCCTCCAGCTCCGCCGCCAGCTCGGGCTCCGGTGGGCCGGGCACCACGACGGACAGGTCCGCCTGCACGAGGACGTGGTCGACCGGGGCGGGCAGGAGGGCGTCGAGCGTCCGGACGGCGTCGGAGCCGGTGGGAGCGCGGTCGGTGCCGGTGCCCAGGGGGTCGCTGTCGTCGGGGGCCTCGGTGCCGGTGTGCAGCTGACGCGCGTACGAGGTCAGGGCGCCCAGCCCGGTCAGCCCCAGGAACGCGGCGCCGGTGAGCGCGTCGCGGTGGGCCTGCTCGCGGCCGCGGGCGCGGCGCGGCGCCTGCCATGTGAGCAGGGCCAGGACGTCGTCGTGCCGCGGGGCGGTGCCGGCGGGCAGCGCGGCGAGCGCGGCCAGGACCTCGCGGCGGGCCTGCGGTGCCCCCGAGCGCTCGGCGTCCGGTGCGAGGGCGTTGATCGGGCGGTCCCGGTCGTCGCGCTGCCCGACCAGGCCCGGCTGCCGGGTCATGATCAGCCACGAGTTGGCCAGGGCCTCCCAGCGCTGGGCCAGGCTCAGCGCCCGCCACAGGTCATAGGCTCCGGTGGGAAGGAAAATCTCCTCCGCCGTACGGCCGTTGCCACCGGCCTCCATCTCGCCGAGCAGCCCCGCGGCGTGCGCGACCTCCAGCAGCAGCGCCGTGCCGGCCTCGTCCAGGCCCACGGCACGGCTGAGCCGCTTGAGGTCACGGACGCCCAGGCCGCCCGTCTTCAGCGCGGCGGCCGGCTCGACCGCCAGCGCCTCCAGCAGCGTCTCGACGCTGCGGACCGCCTCCATCGTCTGGCCCGCGCCGGCCGAGTCCACCGGGCCGGCCTCCCGGACCGGGCCCTCGGGCACCGGCGGCTCCGGGCGCAGCTCCCCGAGCGGACCGGAGTCGCGGCGCAGCAGCATGCCGATCTCACGGGGCAGCTCGACCAGCTCGCCGTCGGCGCGCGGGGCCCGGCCCACCTCGGAGACCTGCACGAGCAGATGCTGGTCGATCAGCCAGCGCCCCGGCTCGGCGATCGAGCCGCCGGCGGCCAGCGCACCCACGGGCGGACCGGCAGCGAGCCGGTCGAGCACCGCGCGGGCGCCGGCGGGCGCCGCGAGCAGCGTACGCCGGAGCTTTGCCTTGTCCGCACAGAGCGCGGCGGCCTGCGGATCCAGATAGTCGGCGGGGACGGGCACGAC
>CAKUMG010001659.1 GCA_934667465.1 uncultured Actinoplanes sp.
GTGTCGACCTGGCCGCCCGGTACGTCCCCGGTCACCAGGCCGGGCTCGGCGGCGACTGGTACGACGTGTTCGCGCTCCCCGACGGCCGGCTCGGGCTGGTCATCGGCGACGTGAGCGGGCACGGGCTCGGCGCGGCCGTGGTGATGGGCCGGCTGCGCAGCGCCCTGCGCGCCTACGCGCTCACCTCCACCGACCCGGCCACCGTCCTCACTCACCTCGACCACAAGGTGCATCACTTCGAGGCCGGCAGCCTGGCCACCGTCGCGTACGCGGTCGTCAGCCCCGACCGCACCGAGGCCGGCATCTCGCTGGCCGGCCACCTGCCGCCGGTCCTCGCCGCCCCCGGGCACCCCGCCGCGCCGCTCACCATCCCGGTCGACGCGCCCCTCGGCCTGCGCCCCGGCCACGCGGCACGCCGCACCACCACGATCCCGCTACCGCCCGGTGGCCTGCTCGTCTGCTACACCGACGGCCTGGTCGAACGCCGCACCGAGATCATCGACGAGGGCATCCGCCGCCTCGCCGAGGCCGTCCACCCCGGCTCCGCCGAGGAGAGCTGCGCCACCGTCATGACGCTGCTCGGCCTGGAGCAACCCGCCGACGACATCGCCATGCTGGCCGTACACCGAAAACCGTGAAAGCGGTTCATTTTCCCGCTTCCGGCGTGGTCGCGTTGGGCATGCTCCCGCGGGCTCGCGTCCCGGCGTGGTCACCACGAACCCCGGCACGCCGCCGGCGCAGCCACGTGAGGATCGCCCGGTTCGTCTCCTCCGGCCGTTCCTGCTGGATCCAGTGACCGCAGTCCAGCGCGACCACGTCCACGTCCGGCACGAACTCCGGCAGTCGCCCGGACCGCGCGACCGGGTCGCGGTCGCCGTAGATCATCAGGGTGGGCTGCCGGACGATCGGGTCCACGTCCGCCAGCAGGTGCCAGTTGCGGTCCAGGTTCCGGTACCAGTTGATGCCGCCGGTGAACCCGGTCGACGTGAAGGCGGCGACGAAGACGGCCAGTTCGGCGTCGCTCATGACCGGCGCGCCGTTCGGCGTCTCCATGCCGGCGAGGTGGAGCAACGCGTTGCCCGGCTGCGGTGCCGTGCGGGGTGCGTCCGTGCGGTACAGGTTGCGCAGGAACCGGGACGGCTCCTGCGCGAACACGGCGTCCGCGACACCCGGCCGCCGGTTGAAGTGCACGAAGTAGAAGTCGTCGCCGAGCGCCTCCGCCATCGACTCGATCCACGGCTTCGCGCCACGTTCGAGGTACGGCAGGCTCAGGTTGATCACACCGGCGACCCGGCTCGGGTGCAACAGGGCCAGGCCCCAGACGACCGCCGCACCCCAGTCGTGACCGACGAAGACGGCCTCCTCGTACCCGAAGTGATCGAGCAGCCCCACGAGATCACCCGTCAGATGCGCGAGGTCGTAGTCGGTGACCTCCGCCGGGCGGGACGAGCCGCCGTACCCTCGCTGATTCGGAACGATCACGTGATAGCCGGCCGCCGCGAGCGCGGGCATCTGATGGCGCCAGGAGAAGGCGTGCTCCGGCCAGCCGTGACAGAGCACGATGGGAT
>CAKUMG010001660.1 GCA_934667465.1 uncultured Actinoplanes sp.
CGCCGGGACTGAGGCCCGCGGGAGCGTGCCCGGAGTGGGCCCGCCGGAAGCGGGCAGATGAAGGGCCTGGGTCTTCAGCCCATGGTCTTCTGGCCGTCGACGGCCTCGCGGAGGAGGTCCGCGTGGCCGGCGTGCTGGGACGTCTCCGCGATGATGTGCACGAGCACGCGGCGCACGGACCAGGCCGCGCCCTTCTCGAACCAGGGGGCCTCCGGCAGCGGGTGCGTGGCGTCGAGGTCGGCGGTGGCGGCGAGCTCGTTCGTGCGCGCGGCGACCTTCTCGTAGTCGGCGAGCAGGCCGGCCAGCGTCTCGCCCTCCACCATCCGGAAGCCGTTGACCCAGTCGCTCGGCTCGGCCTGCATGGCCGCCGCACCGCCGGTGGCGAACGTGACCCAGGAGTGCTCGGTCGCGGACACATGCTTGATCAGTCCGCCGAGCGACAGCGTGGTGCTCGGGATCGGCTGCGACGCGGCCTGCTCGTCGGTCAGGTCCCGCACCGTGAAGCGCAGAAAACCGCGGTGCCGGTCGAGCAGGGCGATCAGGTCGGAACGTTCCTGGGTGGTCTGCATGAGGGCAGCCTAGGAAGAGTTGCGGTCTACTTCTGTCCTATACCCGCGTGCGATCCCCCGAACGAGCGAGAGCTGCCGATCGCCTCCGGAGGCCGGAGCCCCGGCGAAGGGAGCCGAAGGTCTGCCCGCGGGAGCACGCCCGAAGCCCCATGCCGGAAGCGGATGAACGGTCTGCGCTTTCGCGGAACGGAAAACGGGGGCGGCCCGAGAGCCGCCCCCGAAAGCCGAAGCGGTGCCTACTTGACCGCCCCCGACGTCAGACCCGACTGGATCTGCCGCTGGAAGATCGCGTAAATGACGATCATCGGCAGAATCGCCATGGTGAGCGCCGCGAAGAGCCCACCCCAGTCCGCGTCGAAGCCCGCGCTGGTGGAGATGTTCGCGATGCCCTGGGTCAGCACCCACTTCTCCTCCGCGCCCTCGCCCTGGAGGAGCGCGAGGGGCAGCAGATACTGGTTCCACTGGCCGATCACGTTGAAGATCGTGATGCTGATCAGGCCGGACCGCGCCATCGGCATCATCACCTGGAAGAACAGCCGTGTGTGTGACGCGCCGTCCATGGTGGCCGCCTCCGCGACCGAGTTCGGCAGCGACTTGAAGAACGCGGCCAGGAAGAACACCGTGAACGGCAGTGAGTACGCGATGTAGACCAGGATCAGGCCGACGTACGAGTTGAGCAGCCCCAGGTTGCGGACCACGAAGAACAGCGGGACCAGTGCCAGGAAGACCGGGAACGCCAGGCCGGAGACGAACAGGTAGTAGATCGCCCGGTTGCCCCAGAAGCTGTAGCGGGCCAGGACGTAGGCGGCCATCGCACCGAGCAGCATGGTGCCGGCGGTGCTCAACGAGACCACGAACACGCTGTTCAGGAAGTACTGGCCGACGTGCGCCTCGGTCCAGGCGCGGCCCCAGTTGTCGAAGCGGAGCGTGGCCGGGAGCGTCCAGGAGTCGCCGAAGATCTCCTCGTTGTTCTTGAACGACGCGAGGAACGTCCAGAT
>CAKUMG010001661.1 GCA_934667465.1 uncultured Actinoplanes sp.
GGCCTGGCCGCCGCGCTCGGTCGGCGGGTTCGGCCCGAGCACGGTCAGCTCCGCGTTGCCGGCGCGTGCGGCCGCGGTGGCGGCCCGGCGGATCTCCCGGCTGGTCCAGGAGCCGCGCGGGCCGGAGAGCAGCGCCAGGTCGCGGTGGCCGAGCGAGACCAGGTGCTCGATCGCCAGCCGGGCGCCCTGGCCGACGTCCATCACCACCGAGGGCAGGCCGGCCACCTGGCGGTTGACCACGACCAGCGGGACCTCGCGGGACAACTGCTCGATCAGGCTGTTGCTCATCCGCGGGCTGCACAGCAGGATGCCGTCCACCTGCTTGGCGAGCGCGTGGACCAGCTCCTCCTCGACGGCGGGGTCCTCGTTCGTGTCGGTCACGAAGATGTGGTAATCGCGCTGCCGGGCCTGGGTCTCGGCCGCCTTGATCAGGAGTGGGAAGAACGGGTTCGAGATGTCCGGCACGATCAGGCCCATGTTGTGCGTGCGGCCGGTGATCAGCGCCCGCGCCGCCCGGTTGGGCCGGTAACCCAGCGACTCCGCACACGCCAGCACGCGACTCCGCGTGTCCGGGTTGACCAGGTGGGGTGCCGAGAAGGTGCGCGAGACGGTGGAGATGTGCACCCCCGAGGCCCGGGCAACGTCTCGGATCGTGGCTGGCACGCGAACCCCTTCGTGGTCATCGATGCTGTGGCCGTCGTCACGTGGATGGCCAATTAATGCAAACGGTTGTGCCCATGTCAATGGATGTTTGTTGCGGAACTATTGCGGAAGCGCTCCCACGGCAAGCTAGATAACCCGCAAACTCGGACAAATCCGCCCTCTTTGTGTTCGGCCGTTGACGGACAGCGACCCCTCATGGTTTCTTCGCTGCAAACCTTTGCAGTTATGGGAAGCGATGTAACACGTAGACCACCCGTTTAGGAGCCTCGTGTCCGACCTCCTCCTGCCCGCCGAGCCCACGCAGCGCGGCATCGCCCGCGAGCTGTACGCGCTGGCGGCCGAACAGCCGATCATCTCGCCGCACGGCCACGTGGACCCCGGCCTGATCGCGGACGACGCGCCGTTCCCGGACCCGGCCCGGCTGATCATCGTGCCCGACCACTACGTCACCCGGATGCTGCTCAGCCAGGGCATCCCGCCGGAGCGCCTCGGCGTCCCCACCCGCGACGGCACCCCGGTCGAGACCGACGGGCGCGCGATCTGGCGCCTGCTCGCGTCGCACTGGCATCTTTTCCGCGGTACGCCGTCCCGGCTCTGGCTGGAACGCACGTTCAGCACGGTCTTCGGGATCGACACCCGGCTCAGCGCCGCCACGGCCGACGACGTGTACGACGCGATCGCCGCGCGCCTCGCCGAGCCGGAGTTCCGGCCGCGCGCGCTGTTCGAGCGCTGCGGCATCGAGGTCCTCGCGACCACCGAGTCGCCCCTGGACGACCTGGCGCGGCACGCGAAGCTCGCCGCCGACGGCTGGGGCGACCGGGTGATCACCACGTTCCGCCCCGACGAGGTGGTGGACCTGGAGTTCGCGGGCTGGGCGGAGACGGTCGGCCGGCTCGGCGAGCT
>CAKUMG010001662.1 GCA_934667465.1 uncultured Actinoplanes sp.
CCTGAGCACCGCCCTGAACGCCGCCGGACACCCGGCGAGCCGTCCGACAGTGGCGCGCCTGCTGCGTCATCTCGGCTTCTCGCCCAAGATCAACGCCCGACGCACGGAGGCGCGCAGCTCGCCACCCGAACGCGACGCCCAGTTCCTCCATATCGCTGAGCAACGTGCGCAGTTCGAGGCTGCCGGCGAGCCGATCATCAGTGTCGATACGAAAAAAAAAGGAACTGATCGGTAATTACAGGAACGCTGGCCGCACCTGGTGCCGCAAAGCCGAGGCGGTGCTGGTGCATGACTGGCCGCAGGACGCGATCGGCCAGGCGATCCCTTACGGCATCTATGAGGTGACGGGCAATACCGGCTACGTGTGCATCGGTGACTGCTTCGACACGCCCCGCTTCGCCGTCGAGGCGATCGGCGACTGGTGGGTCAGCGAAGGACGGCGCCGGTTTCCGCAAGCCGAGCGCCTGCTTATCCTGGCCGATGCTGGCGGCTCCAACAGCTGCCGCTCCCGCGTCTGGAAAGCCCAACTCCAGGAACAGCTGAGCGACGCCTGCGGGCTCGCCGTGACGGTATGTCATTATCCCAGCGGCTGCTCGAAGTGGAACCCGATCGAGCACCGGCTCTTCAGCTTCATCAGCCTCAACTGGGCCGGCGTCCCGTTGCGCACGTTCGACACGGTCGTCCGCTATATCGCCGGCACCGTCACCGCCGCCGGCCTGCGCGTGACGGCATGTCTCAAACGCGGTGGCAATGAAACCGGCGAGCGGGTCTCCGACGCCGACATGCGCCAGCTCCACCTGACGCCCCACACGGTCTGTCCCGCCTGGAACTATACGCTGTCACCGCGCACCGTCTACGCCGATGAATGAGTAAATAATTCCCTGCCGTGCCCTAAGCATTACAGTTGCAGCATAGAAGTTGCCCCCCTGTTGATCAGGATTTTAGGGAGGGTGCGATGTCCGGTGTTGCCATTGAGGATCTTCTGGAACTCTGGTCTGTCAAACTTCGGAAAGCGAAGGCCCGTCTGAGTTGGTTGATCGGGCATCCAAGTGTTGTGGCTTCGGCTGCGGCATTCCTGGACACGCTTCTGGGACCGGAGCGGCGCAAGACGGGGTGGATGCGGGCGGAGGCCGCTGGTGATGTCGGCCCCTGGCGTCAGCAGGCGGTTCTGGGTCGTAGCCACTGGGATGGCGACGCGCTGCGCGATGTTGTGCGCGACTATGCCCTTGAGGCGTTGGCTGAAGGCGACGCAGCGCTGGTCATCGACGAGAGCGGCTTCTTGAAGCAGGGAACAGCATCCTGTGGCGTCGCCCGCCAATACACCGGCTCGGCGGGCAAGATCACCAACTGCCAGGTCGGCGTTTTTGCCGCCTATGTCTCGAGCAAGGGCCACGCCTTCATCGACCGGCAGCTCTACCTGCCCAAAGCCTGGGCCGACACCCCGGAGCGCCGGGCGGCGACCCATGTGCCCGAGGATGTCAAGTTCGCGACCAAGCCGCAGCTCGCGGTCACCATGATCGAGCGGGCGATCGACGCCGGGGTGCCGTTTGCCTGGGTGGCGGCGG
>CAKUMG010001663.1 GCA_934667465.1 uncultured Actinoplanes sp.
GCCCAGGCCTATGCGGAGCAGCGTGCGAGCCTGGTCCGCGAGGGGCGCGTCGCCAAGTCGCTCTCGAGCCACCTGCGCGCCAACAACTTCGAGCGCTGGCTGCTCGAGGAGGCGCTCGACCTGCTGGTCGACGGGGCGTCGCGGATCCTGCGCGAGCTCACCGGCGGGCAATACGATCTGGAGCACGAGAAGGGCGAGTTCTACGTCGTCGACCATCACGACGCGGGGCTGCGCCGGGGCGTGCGCACGCTGTCCGGCGGCGAGACGTTCCAGGCGTCGCTCTCGCTTGCGCTGGCCCTCTCCGAGCAGCTCGCGGGCATGTCCACCACCGCGGCGAGCCTGGAGTCCATCGTGCTCGACGAGGGGTTCGGCACGCTCGACGCGGCCACGCTCGACGTCGTGGCCGCCACACTGGAAAATCTGGCCGCCCGGGGCGACCGCATGGTGGGCGTGGTCACGCACGTGAACGCGCTGGCCGAACGGGTGCCGGTGCGCTACGAGGTGCGCAAGGACGCGCGGTCGGCACGGGTGGAGAGGGTCGGCCTGTGACGAGGATGTTCGTGGACTCGTGGGACCCGTCCTACGGGGCCTCCTTCGAGGGCGGCGAGGGCGGCGACGGGCCGGCCTCGCCCAGCAGCGCCCAGGTCGACACCGACATCGAGGTGCCCGCGGCTCAGTGGGCCCCGATCGACGTGCCGGTCCGGATGCGCCCGCCGGACGTGGTGTATCTCGTCGACGGCGTCCGCCGCAACGACGCCGGGCTCTGGACCGCGGAGGAGGACGGCCAGTCGTATGCGGGGCTCGCCGCGTCCTACGCGGCCGGGGTGGTCCGCTGCGACCTGCGCAACGGCGTCGCCGAGCTGGCCGGCGCCCGGGTCGCCCGCGGGCTCTACACGGCCAGCCCGTCCGCGGGCGACGTGCAGGCCGGTTCGGTGCGTTACGTGATCCACCGGGTCAGCGGCACCGGCGAGGCCAGCAAGCTGCCCGCGGCGGTCCAGCCCTCGCTCACCGCGCTCGAGATCGACATCTCCGGCGAGGCCCGCACCCACGGCTCGGACGGCGCCGACCTGCTCGTCGTCGACGGGCCGCTGCGCAACCGCCGCCAGCTGCCGCGCACCATCGGCTACGTCAAGACCCAGCAGAAGCAGTACCTCCCGGCCGCGCTCACCGCCGTCGTCACCTCGCTGCGGCCGACGCAGCGCACCCCCGTGTTCGGCCTCGGCACGGTGTGGGGCGGCTGGTCCTGGTACCTGCGGCTGCCCGGGGCCTCGGGCGCGCCGTGGTCGGGCATCGTCCGGATCGAGTGCTCACCCGACCTCGCGCCCGACGAGGCCATCGAGCTCGCCGAGCTCTCCGCGGCGACGCTGCCCCGCTTCGCCTCGTCGGCCTACAAGGACCCGCGCGCCCCGCAGAATCTGGTGCCGATCGCCGGCCTCGAACGCCGTCTCCGCGGCATGCTGGGCGACGCCCGGGTCCTGCACCGCGCCCTCGCCCTGGCCACCGCCCGCCTCCGCTGACGGCGAGCTCGGCCCCCGCCGGCCCCGCTGACGGTGGGCCGGCCCC
>CAKUMG010001664.1 GCA_934667465.1 uncultured Actinoplanes sp.
ACCTGCGCGAGCAGCTCCGCGTCGTGCCCGCCGGCGACCGGTGCGCCGATCGCCCGCCAGACGCCGTCGACCTGCACGCCGGGGATCGCGGCCAGGCCGGCCATCAGGCGCTCGACGCGCGCGGCGCCGGGCCAGACCACGGTGAAGTCGTCGACGGCGCGGCCACCGAGCCGCTCCAGCACCACGACCTGGACGATGTCGGCACCGGCGACGCCGAGCGTGCGCGCCACCTGGCCCAGCGCGCCGGGGCGGTCCGGAAGCGTGACCCGTACCCGTAGCAACATTCGCGGCCCTCCGTCGAACAGCAGAGGAACCAAGTGTGAACGGTGTCCGTTTCGCGGTCGTTGCCTAGCCGTGTCGGTGCATAGAAATGCAGGTGGGACCGGTTACGCCGAGGCCCGCGGAACCATGTGCGTGTCGAGCAGCACGTAGGGTCGCTCCATCGGCTCGTGCCGGATCCGCGCGACCAGCAGCCGGGCCATCTGCCGGCCCATCTCCTCGACCGGCTGGTAGACGGTGGTCAGCGGCGGGTCGGCCTGGCGGGCGATCGGCGAGTCCTCGAAGCCGACCACGGCCACGTCGGCCGGCACCCGGCGGCCGGCCTCGCGCAGCGCGCGCAGCGCACCGCAGGCCATCAGGTCGGACGCGACGAACACCGCGTCCAGGTCCGGGGCCAGCTCCAGCAGCCGGCGCATGGCCGCGGTGCCGCTGCCCTCGGAGAAGTCGCCGTACGCGATCAGGTCCTCGGCCGGCGCCCGCCCGCTGAGCCGCACCGCCTCGCGGTAGCCGGCGAGCCGGGCCACGCCCACGCCCATGTCCTGCGGGCCGGCGATGGTGGCGACCCGCCGCCGCCCGCCGGCGATCAGATATTCGGTGGCCAGCCGCGCCCCGCCGGCGTTGTCCACGTCCACGAAGTACGCCGCCTGTGCCCCCGGCTGCAGCATGCGCGCCGGGCGCCCGCCGAGCACGGCCGGCAGGTTGCGCTGCTCCAGCAGCGTGGGGAGCGGGTCGGAGTCGTGCAGGGAGAGCAGCAGCACGCCGTCCACGTGCTGGTTGGTGAGGTGGTGCTCGACCCGCTCGCGCTCGGCCGGCGACTGGGCCATCGCGAGCCAGAGCTGCATCTGCGTGTCCAGCAGGCCGGAGCTGATGCCGCGCACTATGCCGGCGAAGAACGGCTCGCCGAACACCCGGTCGCCGGACTCGGAGACGACCAGCGCCACCGAGTCGGTCCGCTGGGTGACCAGGGCGCGGGCCGCCCGGTTCGGCACGTAGCCGAGCTCGGCGATCGCGGCGTTCACTGCGGCCCGGGCCTCCGGGCTGACCTGCGGAGACCCGTTCACCACGCGGGAGACCGTGCCGCGCCCGACGCCCGCCCGCGCGGCCACAGCGTCGAGGGTGGGCCGTCCGAGCGACCGCGTGCGCTGGGTTGTCATATTTGCTCCAAATGCCGGGGGCGTGCCGGCGGCGGCACGCCCCGCTACGGTACGACCACGCTTTACTGTGCGGCCAGACCGTTACGTCGGATCACGTCGGCGTACCACCTGGCACTGCTCTTGGGG
>CAKUMG010001665.1 GCA_934667465.1 uncultured Actinoplanes sp.
CTCCAGCACGGCGACCACGTCGCGGCCGAAGGTGACGTCGCAGGGGTGGGCACCGCCGGTGAGCGCGGCCGCGGACAGCTCGTCGACCGCCACCGCGAACGCCTCCGCGGCCACACCGTCCTTTGGGAGGAGCACCAGCCGGCCGGCGTCCCCGTGCACGAAGAATTCGTTGCCGACCGACATCGGCGCGACCGTGTGCGACACCGTGATCGTCGAGGCCACGCCGGACTCGTGCGTCAGGACGAGGTGCACGGTGTCGCGCAGACCCGCGCCGGCCTGCACGGCGGTGACCGGCCCCAGGGCGGGCACGAGCAGCGAGAGCGCGTGCGGCCCGATGTCCCACAAGGCGCCGCGCTCCTGCCGCCAGGGCGAGGAGCCGAAGGGCGAGCCGTCGATCGACGCGAGCCACGATCCGGCGCCACCGGCCAGCTGCGTGCGGGCGGCCTGGGTGAGCCAGGTGGCGGTCGCGGCCTGGAAGCGGAGGGTGAAGAAGACGACGGAGGCGACGCCGGCGTCGTGCACCGCCGCGGCGACCCGGTCGGCCGCGTCCGTGCTGAACGCGACCGGCTTCTCCAGCAGCACGTGCTTGCCGGCCGCCGCCGCGCGCTCGGCCAGCGGGGCCTGCACGTCGGGCGGCAGGGCGATCGACACGGCATCGACCTGGTCGAGCAGCTCGTCGACCTCGGCGAAGCCTGCCACCTCGAACTCCGCACCCAGCGCCTTGGCCTTGGCCAGGTCGCGTCCCCAGACGCCGACGAGCTCCGCCGCGGAGTGGCCGGCGAGCGCCGGGGCGTGCACGGTCCGCGCCCAGGGCCCGGTGCCGAGGACGCCGAACCGCATCGTCAGACCGCGCCGAACTGGCGGTCGCCGGCGTCGCCGAGGCCCGGGACGATGTAGGCCTTGTCGTTGAGGCCCTCGTCGACGCTCGCGGTGAAGACGCGCAGCGGCAGCCCGCTCTCCTCCAGCCGGCGGATGCCCTCCGGTGCCGCCAGCGCGCAGAGGACGGTGATCGAGGTGGCCCCGCGGGCGGTCAGCAGACCGCAGCAGTGCACGAGGGAGCCGCCTGTGGCGAGCATCGGGTCGAGGACGAACACCTCGCGGTCGACCAGCGTCTCCGGCAGGGAGGCCATGTAGGCCTCGGGCTGGAACGTCTCCTCGTTGCGCGCCAGGCCGACGAAGCCCATCTGCGACTCCGGCAGCATCCCGTGCGCGGTGTCGGCCATCCCGAGGCCGGCCCGCAGCACCGGGACGATCAACGGCGGCGACGCCAGCCGGTAGCCGGTGGTGGAGGTGACCGGGGTCTGGATCGGCTCCTCGGCGATGGCGAGATCGCGGGTGGCCTCGTAGACCAGCATCTGGGTGAGCTCGCGCAGAGCGGCGCGGAACATGGCGTTGTCCGTCCGCTCGTCGCGCATCCTGGTCAGACGGGCACGGGCCAACGGGTGGTCGACGACGGTGAGCTGCACGCGGCACACCGTATCGGCAGGTGCTGCGGAGCTCCCGGCCTCCACCGCCCGACTCAGACGAGCAGGTGGGGGCCGATCATGATCTCGGTGTC
>CAKUMG010001666.1 GCA_934667465.1 uncultured Actinoplanes sp.
CGCCGTGCCGTCGGCCGCGTCCCACACGTGATCGAGCAGCTCGGTCTTCGAGACGACCTCGCCGGGGCGCCGGATCAGGTATTCGAGCAGCGCGAACTCCCGCGCCGTCAGCGTCACCTCGTCGCCGGCCACGGTCACGCGCCGCACGGCGGGGTCCAGCTCCAGGTCACCGTGGCGCAAAACCGTGGGCCGCTGCGGCGTACCCCTGCGCAGTAAAGCTCTCAGCCGCGCGAGCAGGACGACATAGGAGAACGGCTTCGTCAGGTAGTCGTCGGCGCCGCAGTCCAGCCCGTCCGCCTGGTCGTACTCGCCGTCCTTGGCCGACAGCATCAGCACCGGCAGCCACTTGCGCTCGGCCCGCAGCTGCCGCACGACGCGGTAGCCGGACAGCTGCGGCAGCATGACGTCGAGGATCATCGCGTCGTACTCGCCGTGGCGCGCCATCTCGAGCCCGTCCTGCCCGTCCAGCGCGATGTCGACGGCGAACCCCTCCGCCTGCAGTCCGCGGCGCAGGGCCACCGCCAGCCGCTGCTCGTCCTCCACCACCAGCACCCGCACTCCCCCACCCTGCCATGCCCGGGCTCGCCCCCGCGCCCGCCTCTCAGCGCCGCCACAGCTCACCCCGGCCCCGGCACCGCCGGGAAGATCTCTCCGATGCACGGCCAGCGCCACGCGGTGCGGCTGACGTGCCGGCCGCCCCGGCCGCACCGCACGCGGCGTGATCCCGGCCGGCGGGCACCGTCAGCGGGCGTGCAGGCCGGCCATGACCAGGTCGAGCAGGTGCCGCGACCGCTCCTCCCAGCCGTCGTCGTCGAGCCGCCACAGGAAGCCGACCAGCAGCAGCACGTCGTCCGGGTCCAGGCCGGGCCGGAGCTCCCCCGCCTCGCGGCCCGCGTCGAGCAGCGCGCGCAGGGCGGCGATGACCCGGTCGTAGTACTCCCCCGACAGCTCGGCCCGGGTCGCCGCGTGGACCGCCTCGGCGACGCCGTGCTTGATCCGGCCGTACGCGGCCAGCCGGTCGAACCACAGCCGCAGCGCCACCGCCGGCGGGTGCTCCGCGAGCAGGGCCGGTGCGGCCGCGATGACCTCCTCCACGTCGTCGCGGTACGCCGCGAGCAGCAGCGCCTCCCGCGTCGGGAAGTGCCGGTAGAGCGTGCCCTGCCCGACCCCGGCGCGCTTGGCGATGGACTGCAACGTGGCGTCGCTGGACTCGGCGAGCGCCGCGCGGGCGATGTCGAGAAGGCGGGCGCGGTTCTGCTCCGCGTCGGCTCGGGGGCTCATCACACCTCGTTCGCATGGCTATCCGGACACGTGTCCGCTACAGTCGGAGCCGCAAGCGGACACGTGTCCGCTTGTGCGCCCTCAAAGCGGACACCTGTCCGCGACCCTACCCGCACGGAGGAAGTCATGACCGGAAGCACCGGCAAGGTCGTCGCGATCACCGGCGCCGGCAGCGGCATCGGCGAGGCCACAGCGCTGCGGCTCGGCCGCGAGGGCGCCCGCGTCGTGCTCGGCGGCCGCCGCGAGGACCTGATCGAGAAGGTCGCCGGCCGGATC
>CAKUMG010001667.1 GCA_934667465.1 uncultured Actinoplanes sp.
GGCACGAGGGTCAGCGGGTGGGGTGGACGACGGCTGCGGCGCCGCCGCCGCGGCGGGTGGGTTCGGCGGCGGCGATGATCTTGCCGTTGCGGGTGAACTCGAGGGCGGTGGCGGCACCCAGCTCGGCGACGTCGGCGCTGAAGGTGTGGCCCAGGGCGGACAGCTGCGGCCCGTACGCGACCCGGAACGCGGGCTCCGCCTGGATCCCCGCCGTGTTGCGCTGAGAGGCTCGGGGCGCGGCCATCGCCTCAGGCAAGGTCATGCCCAGGTCGACGCGGTTGACGATGAGTTGCAGGACCGTGGTGATGATGGTGGCGCCGCCCGGGGAGCCGAGGGCGAGGAAGGGCTTTCCGTCCTTGAGGATGATGGTCGGGGCCATCGAGCTGCGCGGCCGCTTGTTCGGGCCCGGGAGGTTGGGGTCCGGGGCGGTGCCCTGGGTGGGCGCGAAGTTGAAGTCGGTCAGCTCGTTGTTGAGCAGGAATCCGCGGCCGGGGACGACCATGCCGTTGCCGCCGGTGGACTCGATGGTGAAGGTGTACTCGACGATGTTGCCCCAGCGGTCGCTGACGGTGAGGTTGGTGGTGCTCTGGCCGTTCTCGACCGGGCCGCCGGCGGGGGCCGGGGTGCAGCCGGTGGCGGTGATGTCGCCGGGCGGGACGGGCTTGGTCAGGGCGCGGGCCGGGTTGATCTGGCAGGCGCGCTGGGTCGCCCAGCCGTCGCTGAGGAGCTTGTTGAGGACGGACGGCGAGGTGTTTGCGCCGACGTAACGGTTGCGGTCGGCGAAGGACAGGGCGCTCGCTTCGGCGTACCGGTGCAGGGCCTGGGTCGTGCCGGACGCCGACAGGCGGGTCTTCTCGAGGATGTTGAGCGCCTCGCCGACCGCGACGCCGCCGCTGGACGGGGTGGACATGCCGTAGACGGTGAGGCCGCGGTAGCCGGACTTCGTCGGGGCGGGCTGGCGGACCCGGTAGTTCGCGAGGTCGGAGCGGCGCAGGCCGCCGGGGCGGATCGGGTAGGCCCAGTCGGCGGCCGGGTCGGCGGCGACGGGCGGGTGCTGGACCGTACGCACGATGTCCGACGCGATCGCGCCGCGGTAGAAGTTGCCGGTGCCGCGCGCGATCAGGCGGTACGTGTCGGCGAGGTCCGGGTTGCGCTGGGTGCTGCCGACCGCGGGCGGGGCGCCGCCGGGCAGGTAGAGCTCGCTGGTCGCCGGGAACTGGGCGAACGCGGCCGCGTTGTCGGCGACCTGCTGGCGGAACGTGGCGTCGACCGGGAAGCCGCGGTCGGCGACGGCGGCGGCCGGCTGGAGCAGGCTGCCCAGCGAGCGGGTGCCCCACTTCTCGACAGCCGATTCCCAGGTGGCGACGGTGCCGGGCGTGCCGACGGAGAGGCCGCTGATGCGGGCCTCGGCGAAGTCGTACGGGAGGCCGTCCGCCGGGTCGACGAACGTGTCCTCGCGCATCGTGGCCGGGCCGGACTCGCGGCCGTCGATCGTGCTGACCTTGCGCTTCTTCGCGTCGTAGTACACGAAGAAGCCACCGCCGCCGATGCCGGCGC
>CAKUMG010001668.1 GCA_934667465.1 uncultured Actinoplanes sp.
CTCGGGGTGCCGCTGCTGACGCCGGTCTGCTGGACGCTCTCCTTCGAGATGGCGTTCTACCTGATCGTCACTGCCATCTTCGCCGTACGCCGCCGCGGCGCAGCACCCGTCCCACCCACCTCAAGGGTGGGGGTGGAGGCGGCGCTTGCCGTGCTGCTCGCGGCGGTCGCCGCGGTGAGTGCGCCGTTGACGCCGCGCCTGCTTGCCGCGAGCCCGGCGATGGTGGAGGCCGTGACGGCGGTCGGTGCGGTGCTGCTGGTCATGGGGCTGGCGGGGGTCGTCAGCGGGCGGCCGGGAGGCGTACGCGCGGGTGGGGTCCTGCTCGGTGTCCTGGCCGTCGTGCTGCTGACAGTGAACCAGGATCCGTCGCATGTGTGGGACGGGCTGCTGATCCTCGCGGTCATGTTCACCGGGACGGTCGTGCATCGTGCCGACCGGGGGCTGACATCGTGGTGGCCGGTCGTGGTGACGGGTTCGGTGGTGGCCGCGGAGACGCTGGTCGTCTGGTTCGCCGAGCTGGTGGTCCTGGACGCGCTGACCCCGCGCTACCAGACACGGTCGGTCCTGACGCTGCTCGTGATCGGGGGCGGGTTCGCGGCGGGGATGGCCCTGCGACACCGGCCGGTCCCCGCCTGGGTGGCGCGGGTCGGGGTGCTCAGCTATTCCATCTACCTCGTGCATTATGTGCTGCTGCAGGCGCTGGGCCCGGTGCTCGCGCCGGTCGCGGGCACGCCGCTCCTGGTGCAGGTCGCGGCGACGGCGGTGGTCGTGGCGGTGCTGCTCGGGATCTGCGAGCTGACGTACCGCTTCGTGGAGCTGCCCGCCCAGCGCCTCGCCCGCCGCCGGACCCGGCAGCCCGTTGGCGCGGGGGCTGCGGGACCAGGCTCGCGGGGCGACCGGCGCCCGGAGTAACCGCCGGCCGCCAAAGATCAGACCGTGGTCCGAGGTCGACGGCGGATCGGCGACCTAGCTTGGACCGCATGCCAGCCACGCTTGCCGAAAACCCACGTACCAGCCGTCCGAGCCACCGCCTTGAGCGGATGCTCAAATTGCTCTTGAGCGGTTGCTCAAAACCGCGTACGGTCTCTGTTTGAGCGACTGCTCAACAGAGTGACCGACCGGGGGACGACCATGCTCGAGCCGCAGACAGCCGACGAACCGCCACGGGGCCGCGCGTCGTGGATCCTGATGGGGCTGATCGCCGCGTTCGGGATCGTGTTCTTCCTGCTGACCGTGCGCTCCGGGCGGGGCGACAGCGCGCTGCTGTTCGTGGTCCTGCCGTGCCTGCTCGCGCTGCTGCTGGCGTGGCGGCCGGGGCGCACCACGCACGGCAGCGTGGCGCGGGCCACGACGATCGGGCTGCTGCTGGCCGCCGCCGCGCTGCACGAGGGGGCGATCTGCGTGCTGCTCGCCGCGCCGCTGGTGTTCGCGGTCGCGCACGGCACCACGGCGCTCGTGCGAATGGCGCGCCGCAACAACCGGGCCTACGCGGTGCTGCCCCTCCCCCTGCTCCTGCTCGGCGGCGTGGAGGGGGTGCACGACGACCTGCGGGTGCGG
>CAKUMG010001669.1 GCA_934667465.1 uncultured Actinoplanes sp.
CGACGGCACCGCCCGCTACGTGCTGGGCCCCGGGCTGGCGCCGGTCCCGGCCGGCGTGACCGGTGAGCTGTACGTCGCCGGGCCCGCGGTCGCGCGCGGCGGTGCCGGGAGTCCCGGGCACACCGCCGGACACTTCGTCGCCTGCCCGTACGGCCCCGCCGGCGCGCGCATGTACCGCACCGGCGACCGGGCGCGGTGGGACGCCGAGGGCCGGCTGGAGTACGTGGGCCGCGCCGGCGCCCAGGCGCGCATCCGTGGCGCCGAGGTCGACACCGGCCGGATCGAGCAGGTGCTCGCCGAGCACCCGCGGCTGGCGCAGTCGGTGGTCGTCGTGGCCCGGGACGGCTCCGGGCAGCAGCGCCTGGCGGCGTACGTGGTCCCGGTGCTCGGCCTCGGCACGCCCGGCGCCGGCGCGCACGACCCCCGTACGGACCTCTCCCACGAGGAGCTGAGCCGGTTCGTCGCCGGACGGGTGCAGGAGTCCCTGCTGCCGTCGGCGTTCACGGTGCTGGACCGGCTGCCGGTCACGCCCGGCGGACGCCTGGACCGGACCCGGCTGCCGGAGCCCGTGTTCTCCGACGGGCTGTACCGGGCGCCGCGCAACCGTACCGAGCAGGTGCTGGCGACGTTGTTCGCCGACGTGCTCGAGCTCGGCCGCGTCGGCATCGACGAGGACTTCTTCGACCTCGGCGGCAACTCGCTGCGGGCGATCCGGCTGGTCGGATTGATCCGCGCGGAACTGCAGCTCGAGGTGTCCATCCGCACCCTGTTCGCCGCGCGCACCATCGCCGGGCTGTCGGAGCGCTGGGAGAGCCTGTCCCGGTCGAGCCGGCCGGCCCTGCGCCGGCGGACCAAGGGCGGTGCAGTCGTCTGAGCGGGCTCCGGTCCGCTCAGTTGGATCACATTCAGCGGCCTCGAGATGCGAGGTCGCGCAACCCATAAGGAATCACCATGGCACTCACCATCACGTTCACGCGAGCGGCTGTCGCGGGTGCGGCGCTTGTCGGCGCAGCTGTTCTCAGCCCCGCCCTCGCCCAGGCCGCCGGGCCGGTCAGCCCGTCGGCGGAGCTGCGGGTGGCCCCGGTCGCCGCGCTCGAGCCGCTGCGCACGCTGATCGGGTCGTGGGACTGCACCGGTTCGGTCACCAGCCCGGACGGTGTCAGCACGGCGTTCGAGACGACCTCGACCGCCAAGTTCATCCTCAACGGCAACTTCATGCGGTGGCAGGAGGTCAACTCGATCGGCGGGACCCCGATCGGCTCGGCCGAATACATCTGGGGCTGGGACGCCCAGCGCAGCCGGTTCACCGCCGACCGCTTCGACGACGCCGGGCAGCGGGGCGCCCAGACGACCCCGGGCTGGGTCGGCAACGTGCTGACCTCGACCGGGGCGCTGCTGCCCCCGGACGGTTCCTCGATCCCGGTGATCACCACGCTCACCAAGACCGCCAACAAGGCCTTCACCGTGCGGTCGGTGGTCCAGGTGGCGGCCGGGGTGAGCGTGGTGTCGGAGTCCTCCTGCACGAAATGACGAGCTCGTCGCACGATTCCACTCAC
>CAKUMG010001670.1 GCA_934667465.1 uncultured Actinoplanes sp.
CACCGAGGCCGGTCACGAGCCGGTCGACTGCGGGGCGTTCGAGTACGACGCGCAGGACGACTACCCGCCCTTCTGCTTCGAGGTCGGCGAGCGCACCGTGACCGAGCCCGGGTCGCTCGGCGTCGTCATCGGTGGGTCGGGCAACGGCGAGCAGATCGCGGCCAACAAGGTGCCCGGCGTCCGCGCCGCGCTGGTCTGGAACACCGCGACCGCGCAGCTCGCCCGTCAGCACAACGACGCGAACGTCGTCTCCATCGGTGCCCGCCAGCACAGCGTGGACGAGGCCGCCGAGCTGGTGCTGGAGTTCCTGCGCACCCCGTTCAGCGGCGAAGAGCGGCACGTCCGCCGGATCGGGCTGGTCAGCGACTACGAGCGGGACCGCCACCGCCCGGCCGGCGGCCAGCCGACGGGGCCGCAGCCGCACCCCTGACCCTCAGAACTCGTCGGGGCACCAGGGCGTGACCGGCCAGCCGAAGCCGGTGGAGGCCTGGACGACCGCGCCGGGGCTCACCTCGTGCACCCGGCCGGCTGCCTGCAGGGAGGCGAGGGTGACCCCGCCGAGGTAGGCCGCGGACAGCTCCTCGATGCCCAGCACGATGTCCGGGTCGCGGTCGGTCCGGTCGCAGTAGGCACCGGCCGGGTGCCCCCAGAGGTGCCAGCGACCGGTGTTCTCCGGGCAGAACTCGTCGCGCACCTCGAAGACCAGATCCAGCGGCGCGGGGTAGCGGCGGGCCGACAGCGCCCGGCCGACGTCGACCACGCGGATCCACAGCGCATCGACCGGCCGGGCGTGCAGGGCTCGCACGTCGGCGATCAGGTGGCGCAGCGGGTCGTCGTCCGAGGCCATGCCCGCCCGCACCGTGCGCACCAGGTCGATGGAGAGCAGGTACTGCCACAGGGCGGCGTAGGCGGCCGGCGTCTCGGCGCGCACCTCGTCCACCGTGATCTCGCCCTCGGGCTCGCTCGACTCGCTCCAGGACGCCTTGCGCCGCGCGCGAGGTTGCCGGGCACCCAGCGCCGCAGCCGGTCGTGCAGCCCCACCGCCGCGGCCCGGAACTCTGCGGGCTCCACCGGGCGTACCGAGCCGGTTCCGGTGTCCACGCCGGGCCGCAGCCGCATCTCCCGGGTGCGCCCGGTCCAGCCCCCACGGCGGGTGGCCGGCGCGTAGCCGAAGCGACCGTAGATGGACGCCTCCGCGGCCCACAGTGCGGCGACCGGCTCCCGCTCGGCGGCCCGGACGTCGTCGAGCTGGCGGCGCATGATCGCGGTGAGGACGCCGCGTCGCCGGTGGGTGGGGGCGACGGTGATCCAGGTGACGCCCGCGCACGGCACGACGGCGCCGGGCACGGTCAGCTGCCGGCTGTAGATCCCCGCCGTCGCCACCACGCGGCCGGCATCCCACAGCGACAGCGAACGGTCCAGCTCGGCCCACGGTGACGGCGTGTCGAGGAACCGCCCCGCGGGCTCGTCGCCGAAGACGTCGTACATCGCGCGGATGAACGGCGGCCACTCCTCGAGGCCGATGGGGCGGAGCTGGTCGGCGAGGTCGTCGGGCA
>CAKUMG010001671.1 GCA_934667465.1 uncultured Actinoplanes sp.
CCAGGAGAGCTCGTACGTGCGCAAGGACGGCCGGACGATCGAGATGTCCGTGTCCGTGTCGCCGGTGAAGGACCGCACCGGTGCGGTGGTGGGCGTCGCCGTGGTCGGCCGGGACATCACCGCGCAGGCCGCGGAGCACCGCGCGCTGCAGGAGCAGCGGCAGCGCCTGTCCCGGATCATCGAGACCGCCGGGGACGCGCTGGTCAGCATGGACGAGGACGGCGCGATCACCGAGTGGAACGCGGCCGCGGAGCGCACGTTCGGCTGGCCGGCCGCGCAGGTGATCGGCCGCCCGCTGCGCGACGTGCTGATCCAGCCGCAGGACCGGGCCGCGCACGACACCGGGTTCGCGCGCCTGCTGCGCACCCGGGTGCCGACGCTGGCCACCGGCGATCCGATCCGGGTGGTGGCCCGGCACCGGGACGGCCGCGACGTACCGGTGGAGATGAAGCTGTGGATCGCCGAGCACAACGGCCGGATGGAGGCGAACGCGTTCCTCCGGGACATCACGGCTCAGCAGCAGATGGAGGCGGAGCGCAGCCGGTACGAGGCGCGCCTGGCCCACATGGCCACTCACGACACGCTCACCGACCTGCCGAACCGCGCGCTGCTGATGGACCGCCTCACCATGGCGCTGAGCCGGACTCGGCGCACCGGCAAGACGGTCACGCTGCTCTACCTGGATCTGGACCGCTTCAAGGAGGTCAACGACACGCTCGGGCACTCGGTCGGCGACGCGCTGCTGACCACGGTGGCGAGCCGGCTGCGGCAGTGCGTGCGCCCGTCGGACACGGTGGCCCGGCTCGGCGGCGACGAGTTCGTGATCCTCTGCGACGACCAGGCCAAGGCCGAGGACGTCGCCACCATCGTGTCCCGGCTGACCAGCGCGGTCTGCCGGCCGATCTCGCTGCCGTCCGCCGTGCTGGTGCCGGAGCTGAGCATCGGGCACGCGAACAGCGGCGACCACCCGACCGCGGACGAGCTGCTGGGCGCGGCCGACGCGGCGAGGTACGCGCACAAGCGCGGCCGGCGCCCTGGCGTTCTTGTTACCGATCGGTAATCATGCATTCATGCGGTTCGACGTAGTCGTGATCGGATCCGGGTTCGGCGGCAGCGTAGCGGCGCTGCGCCTGGCCGAGAAGGGCTACCGGGTCGCCGTGCTGGAGGCCGGGCGCCGATTCGCCGACGAGGACTTCCCGGAGACCTCCTGGCGACTGCGCCGGTTCCTCTGGGCGCCCGCACTCGGCTGTTTCGGCCTGCAGCGGATGACGCTGCTGCGCGGCGAACGCGGCTCCGGGGCCGGCGTGCTGGTGGTGTCCGGCGCCGGGGTGGGCGGCGGCAGCCTGGTCTACGCGAACACGCTCTACGAGCCGCTGCCCGCGTTCTACCGGGACCCGGCCTGGCGCGACATCACCGACTGGCGCGCCGAGCTGGCCCCGCACTACGAGGTCGCCAAGCGCATGCTGGGCGTCACGCCCTACACCCGGGAGACCGCGGCGGACCGGGCGATGCGCGCGGTCGCGGCCCGGATGGGAGTGGCGGACACGGTGCATGCC
>CAKUMG010001672.1 GCA_934667465.1 uncultured Actinoplanes sp.
GGGCCACCCCGGCCGACGCCGCGGAGCACGCGGGCGACCGCCGCGACCAGCCCGTCGCCGACCCGGTCCACGGCTACGACGACGACCCCGACCGTACGCAGTACCAGCCCACCGGTTTCGGCGCCGTCCCGGTCGCCGGGCACACGCCCGACGGTGCCCGCGGCGACCGTGCCGACGAGCCCGCCGCCGTGGCCGCAGGCACGGTCGACTCCCCCACCGCCACCAACACCACGACGTATGCGGGCAGCACCGCCTCCGGGCCCGACGACGTCGTGGACGTGCCCCTCGACGAGCCCGCCACGTCGGCGCGTGACCACGGCACCGCCGGGGCGACACCGCGTGACCGGGAGGGTGGCACCGGCGACGCGGCGCTCGAGGACCGCGGCGGCTTCGACGACCCGCGGGCCGTCGAGCCCACCACCGGCCGGCCCCTCGCCGCCCCCGGCCCGGACGACTCCGCCCGGGACGACTCCGCCCGGGACGACTCCGCCCGGGACGACCCCGCCCGGAACGACTCCGCCCGGAACGTCCCCGCGGACCGTGACGGCACGCCCCACGACACCGACGCGCACGACGACCACGACGAGGACCGGGACACGCGGACCGGCGGCGAGAAGGGCACCGACGTGGCGGACACCGACGCTGCCGGCACCGGCACGACGCCCGAGGTCACCCCGGTCCCGGCGCCCGTCCCGGTTCCGGTCCCCGCGGGCTCGGGCGCGGGCTCCGCATCGGAGAAGGCGTTCTTCGACGCCGAGGACGCGAAGGGCTTCCAGGAGCGCTGGCGCGACGTCCAGCTGCGCTTCGTCGACAGCCCGAAGGACGCCGCGGGCGAGGCCGGCGCGCTGGTCGACGAGGCCGTCGCCAAGCTCACCGCGAGCCTCGAGGCGCGCAAGGGCGAGCTGGCCGGCGAGCACGACGACACCGAGGCGCTGCGCGTGCAGCTGCGCGGCTACCGGGACATCCTCAACCGGGTGCTCGGCCTCTGAAGAAGCGGACGACCGACGACGCGGACGACGAAGCGCGGGCGACCTCACCGGGTCACCCGCGCTTCGTCGTTGCCGAGGCTGTTGCGTTCGCCGTTGCTGAGGCTGTTACGGAAGAGGCCCGTCAGGCCGCGACGTCGTTGCTGAGACTGTTACAGAAGAGGCCGTCAGGCCGCAACCGGGATCGCGTCACCCTCGGGAATGATGACGGAACTCGACGACTCCTCCGGCTCCGGCAGCTCCGGGGTGTCGTCCTCCGACGGGTCCGGGTCCGGGACCGGGTCGGTGGCCGACTCGGTCGGCGGGTCGCTCGGCTCCCCGGAGGGCTCGTCCGACGGCGGCGCCGACGGCTCGGAGCTGCCCGGGTCGCTCGGACTGTCCGATGGGGACGGGATCGGCGCCGGCGAACTCGTGGCCGGGACGGGACGCTGCTTGCGCGTCGTGACCGGCTGCGGATCCGCGCCCGCACCGCTGTCGATGATCTCCGAGGGGTCGGTCGGCAGCGATCCCGCGCCGGCGCCGCCCTCCTCGGGCACCACGACGGCCTCGTTCTGGTCGACCGT
>CAKUMG010001673.1 GCA_934667465.1 uncultured Actinoplanes sp.
TCGACGTGCTTATAAACAACGCCGGCTACGGCTCGTACGGCGCGGTTGAGGACGTGCCGCCCGAGGAGGCGCGGCGTTTCGCCGAGGCTCTCCTGCGCTGGGAGGCGGTCAACTCGACGCTGGTCCCGGACCCGGAGCTGATCGCCACCCTCACCGCCGACGAGACCGTCCTGGGCGCCGCGCGGATCCTCGCGCACTACGTCGTCAACGGCGCGTTCCTGGAGCCGGAGACCCAGCTGCTCGACGGCGTGGACCGGCTGCGGCACCTGCCCGCCGTCATCATCCAGGGCCGCTACGACCTCTGCTGTCCCCCGGCGACGGCGTTCGACCTGGCCGGCCGCTGGCCCGAGGCCGAGTTCCACGTCGTGCCGGGCGCGGGCCACGCGTCGCTCGAACCGGGCATCCTCGACCGCCTCGTCCGCGCCACGGACTCGTTCGCCGGCCTGCTCGGCCGCGAGACGGCAGCCTGAACCCCCGCATCGAGGCCGGCTACGGCCGCCTGAACACACGAGCGCGGGACCGGCTGTGAGCCGCCACCGTGCGCACACCTCGTCCATGCCCGTGACGCTAGCGCTCCCTTGTGGACGGCAGCGCCCGGAACCCTTGACGGGCGCCCGCCGCGGGAGGGACCCTCTTGCGGGTGACCCTCTCCCGGCGCACAGTGATCAGCGGCGCGGTGGCCGGTGGCGCCGCCCCTCTTCTCGGCGGCCTGCCCGCGGAGGCCGCCGTCCCGCGCAAGGCCGTGCGCCCGCCGGCGTTGCGGCCCGGCGACCGCGTCCGGGTGGTCTCCCCCGCCGGGGTGCCGGACGCGCGGCTCGCCCGCGGCGTCGAGATCCTGCGGAGCTTCGGCCTGGTCGTCGAGCTGGGCGCGCACGTCAACGACCGGTACGGCTATCTCGCCGGTACCGACGAGGCGCGGCTCGCCGACCTGAACGCGGCGTTCGCCGACCCCGGGGTCCGCGGCGTGTTCGCGTCCCGGGGCGGCTACGGCACGCAGCGCATCGTCGACGGGCTCGACCTGGCCGCGGTGCGCCGCGACCCGCGCGTCGTCGTGGGCTTCAGCGACCTGACCAGCCTGCTGGGCCGGCTGTGGCGCGGGGCGGGCCTGGTCACCTTCTACGGTCCGATGGTCAACTGGTCCGACGCGCGCACCGGACCGGCCGAGATCGAGTCGTTGCGCGCGGCCGTCATGACCGATGCCCCGATCATGCTGACCCGGGACCCGGCCGAGCCGAGCGCCGCCGTGTCGGTGCCGGGGACGGCCACGGGCCCGCTGCTGGGCGGCAACCTCACGCTGTTGCAGGCGGGCGTCGGCACGCCCGACCTGCCGGACCTGCGCGGCGCGATCCTGCTGTTCGAGGACGTCGACGAGGCGCCGTACAGCTATGACCGGATGCTGACCCACCTGCGCCGCTCGGGTGCGCTGCGCGGGCTCGCGGGCATCGCCGTCGGCCAGTTCACCAACGCCCCGGTCACCGCCGGCCAGTGGACCGCGGCGCAGGCGGTCCAGGACCGGGTGGCGGACCTGGGCGTCCCGGTCCTGGGC
>CAKUMG010001674.1 GCA_934667465.1 uncultured Actinoplanes sp.
GTTCGCGGCGGGACACGCCCAGTACCCCCCGGCGCCGCAGTACCCGCAGGACGGCTACCCGCACGCCGGCTACCCGCAGCAGCCGGCGCCCGGCTACGCACCGCAGCCGCAGGCCGAGCCCGGTTACGCGCCGCAGCAGGCGGCCGGTTACCCCGCCCCCCAGGCCGGCCCCGGCGACCACACCCAGCAGCACGCCTACCCGGAACAGGCGCCGCGGTACGCGTACCAGGAGCAGCCCCAGCAATACGCCTACCAGCAGCAACCGCAGCAGTACGCGTTCCAGCAGCAGCCGCCGGCGTACGAACAGCAGCAGCCCCCGGCGTACGCCCAGGAACAGCCGCCGGCGTACGAACAGCAACAGCCCTCGGCATACGCACAGGAACAGCCGCCGGCGTACGCACAGCAGGAACAGCCCTCGGCGTACGAGCAACAGCAGCCCTACCCCCAGCACCCGAGCGTCTACCCGACCGCTCCTCCGTGGGCCGCCGCCCACCAGGGCCCGGCCGACCCGGCCGCCGCCCCGACGGTGGAGACCCCCCACATCGGCGGGCTGCTCGTCCCGTACCCGGAGGAGATCCGCACCGCCGCCCGCGCCGAGGCCCCCCGCCTCTGGCCGGTCGCCGTGTTCACGTTCTTCTTCGGCATCTTCGGCGCCATCTCCGCCTCCCGCCGCGCCGAGCGGGCCCGCCGCGGCGCGAACAACGCGATGCCGTACTGGACCGCATTCCTGATCACGCTGTTCGCCGGCGGCTTCATCTGGTCGGTGGTCGGCCTGACCGTGATCCACCCGGCGGTGGATAGCTTCCTGCAGGCACGCACGGTCAGCGCCCTCGAGCACAACGTCGTGTCCGACGGCCAGCTGGCGAAGGCGAACATCACGGCCACGTCCGCCGACTGCCAGCCCGCCGGCGACGCGGACTCCGAGGGCACGCGCGACTACTTGTGCCAGCTCACGCTGAAGAACGGCGAGCACGGCCAGCTGCTGGTGACCGCGGACAGCGACGGCGCCTGGACCCAGCCGGGCAACTGAGACCCGGCGACGGGCGCCACCGTGACCGGGGTGACATCCGGCGCCGGATAGGATCGCCGCCATGTCTGCGCAGCCCGATCTGCCGCTGCGTCCGATGACGCTCGGTGAGCTGCTCGATGCCGCCATGACGCTGCTGCGGGCGCGGGCGCTGCCCCTGCTGCCGCTCGCCGGCGGTCTGGCCGCGCTCGAGCAGGCGCTGCTGCTGCCGCTGCGGGAGAGCGCCGGGGCCACCGCACCCTGGTACGCGCCGGCGACCGGGCAGTTCGACCGCTGGTGGGTGCTCTTCTCCATCGGCTTCGGGACCGAGGCCTTCATCGTCTGCGTGGTCGGGGCGGTCGCGGCGGCCGCTGCCGGGCCCGCGCTGCTCGGGCGGGCGGTGCCGGCCCGGGAGCTGTGGCGGCGGGCGCGGCCCGTGCCGGTCCTGGTCGCGGCGGTGCTGGTGGGGGTCGTGTGCGCGCTCGCGGCCTTCCTCGGGTTCCTCGGCTGGATCCTGGTCTCGGGGCTGCTCTGCCTGCT
>CAKUMG010001675.1 GCA_934667465.1 uncultured Actinoplanes sp.
TGATCGTCGACCTGACCTTCGTCACGTTCATGGACTCCATGGGCGTCGGCGCGCTGGTCGCGGGGCACAACGCCGCCCGCGAGACCGGCACCCGGTTCGTGCTGCGCAACCCGAGCGAGTTCGTGCACCACCAGCTGCGGGTCACCGGGCTGGCCGAGATGTTCGGCCTGCCGCCGGCCCCCACCGGGCCGCAGTCCTACCTTTCGTGACCTGGACTCCGCTGGATCTGCCCGGCGGGATCACCGGCCGCGCACGAGGACCCGCCGACGGGCCGGTGGTGGTCGTTCACGACGGCGAGGCGTACGCCACCGAGGCGCAGCTCCCCGCCTGGCTCGACGCGGCCGGCCTGCCCCCGCACCGGCTGGTCCTGCTGGACGCCACCGACCGCCTCGAGCAGTACTCGGCGAACCCCGCCTACGCCCGCACCCTGGCGTCCTCGTTCGGTCGGCCGGTCGTCGGCATCGGCGCCAGCCTCGGCGCGCTGGCCCTGCTGCACGCCGAGGCGCGGCACCCGGGCACGTTCGCCGGCCTGTTCCTGCAGTCCGGCAGCTTCTTCCGCCCCGAGCACGACCGGCAGGAGTCCGGCTTCCGCCGCTGGCTCCGCATCGTCCGGTTCACCGGGCGGATTTCCCGGGGCAAGACCGGCCTCGGCGTGCCGATCGCGCTCACATGCGGCACCGTGGAGGAGAACCTCGCCAACAATCGCGACATGGCGCACGCCCTGGCGGCCGGTGGCTGCCCGGTGACCCTCGCCGAGGTCCCGGGCGGGCACGACTGGCCGTCGTGGCGTGCCGCTTTCGACCCCCACCTGACCGCTCTGCTGCGGACGGTGCTGACCTAGTCGGGAGGACGCTCATGGCTGACGTCGAGCACACCATCGGGCTGCTGCTGGGCACCGAGGACGACTGGCCGAGGGCGTACGAGGCGCTGTTACGGCGCGTCGGCACGATCACCGAGCCCGGCGGGCGTACCCATCGCATCCGCAGTGTCCGCGTCACCATCGAGCCGTTCAAGCTGCGCGACAAGCCGAAGCACGACCTGGTCATCGACCGGCTCGCGCACTGGTACTACCACCCGCGGGAGTGGCTCAAGAAGATCGCGCTGATGGACGACGTGTACCTGCTCAACAGCCCGTTCACGTTCCAGTCCATGGAGAAGCACGCGGCCTACTGCGCGATGCTGCGGCTGGGGCTCAAGGTGCCCGAGACGGTGCTGGTCCCGTACAAGAACCCGGTCGAGAACGCGCGCTGGGCCTACACGGCGGCGCGCTACAACAATCCCTTCGACCTCGACAAGATCGCCGAGTCGGTGGGCTATCCGATGTACATGAAACCGTACGACGGCGGCGCCTGGGTCGGCGTCTCCCGGATCCGCGACGCGGCGGAGCTGCACGCCGCCTACGACGCGTCGGGCGAGCGGCTGATGCACCTGCAGGCTGCCGTCGACGACTACGACGTGTTCGCGCGGTCGCTGACCATCGGGCCGGAGACGATGGTCATGAAGTTCCGCCCCGAGCTGCCGATGCACGAACGCTACGCGGTGGAC
>CAKUMG010001676.1 GCA_934667465.1 uncultured Actinoplanes sp.
GCCGGGTGTCGTTGGAGCCGACCCCGGCCAGCACCAGCGCCCGGCCGCCGAGGGCGCGGACGACCACCCGCACGTGGTCGGCCTTCTCCCGGTCCGACGTCGTCGGCGCCTCGCCCGTCGTGCCGTTCAGGACGAGACCGTCGTGGCCGGAGTCGACCAGCTGGACGGCGAGGCTCTCGGCGGCGTCCAGGTCCACGGCGCCGTCGTCGGTCATCGGCGTGACCATCGCCGTCAGCAGCGCACCGAAGGGCCGCTCGGCGGAAGGGGCGGGCATGGCCGGGGAATCTACTGGCCGTGCTCGCCGGGCCGTCGGACCCGGGGCGGGCCGTCGCCGCAGGGGCTCGTGCACCGTGTGACCTGGACCTCAGCGGTCAGCGCTGACCGGTATGTTGGCCGCAGCCTCCGGCAGGGAGGTGCTCACCGACCACCGGGGGTAGCCGTGCAGTCCGCGCTCTACGAGGCCGAGCACGAGGCGTTCCGCGCCATGCTCCGCGAGTTCCTGGCCAAGGAGGTCGTGCCGCACCACGCCGCCTGGGAGGAGGCCGGGGTCGTCGACCGGTCGATCTGGCTCAAGGCCGGCGAGCAGGGGCTGCTCGGCATGGACGTGCCGGAGGAGTACGGCGGCGGCGGGGTCACCGACTTCCGCTACAACGCGATCCTGAGTGCCGAGATCGGCCGGGTCGGGGCCAGCGGCCTGGGCTTCACGCTGCAGAACGACGTCGTCGCGCCGTACCTGATCGGGCTCACCACCGAGGAGCAGAAGCAGCGCTGGCTGCCCGGCCTCGTCAGCGGCGCGATCATCACCGCGATCGCGATGACCGAGCCCGGTGCCGGCTCCGACCTGCAGGGCCTCACCACGACGGCCCGCCGGGACGGCGACGAGTGGGTGCTCAACGGGTCCAAGACCTTCATCACCAACGGCATCAACGCCACGCGGGCCGGTTCACCGCCGAGGACGCCGCGATGGCCAAGTGGTGGACGACGGAGCTGCAGAAGCGGGTCATCGACCGGTGCCTGCAGCTGCACGGCGGCTACGGCTACATGCTCGAGTACCCCATCGCCAAGGCGTTCGTCGACTCGCGCATCCAGACCATCTACGGCGGGACGACGGAGATCATGAAGGAGATCGTCGGCCGCTCCCTCGGGGTCTGAGCGGTCCGCGACCGGTCCCGCCCCGTCCGCTCGTCGCACCGCCCCGGAGGCCCGCAGTGAGCACGACCGACCAGCCCGCCCCGACCGTCCTCACCGAGCGGACCGGGCACGTCCTGCTCGTCACGATCAACCGGCCGGCGGCCCGCAACGCCCTCGACCTCGACGTCGCCACCCGGCTCGCCGACGCCTTCGACGCGGCCGAGGCCGATCCGGAGGTCCGCTGCCTCGTGCTCACCGGAGCTGGTGACCAGGCCTTCTCGGCGGGGGCCGACCTCAAGGCGATGGCCCGCGGGGAGCGGGCGATCGTGCCGGGCCGCGAGCACTACGGCTTCGCCGGTGTCGTGCGCCACCCGATCAGCACGCCGGTGATCGCCGCCGTGAACGGTGCAGCGC
>CAKUMG010001677.1 GCA_934667465.1 uncultured Actinoplanes sp.
GCTCTACACGCTCGCGGCGCGCGAGCCGGCGTACCGGGAGATCACGAACGCCTGGATGGCCCGCAGCAGGGCCCTGCTGGAGCGGCACTTCGATCCGGTCACCGCCCGCCTGCTCGACGCGTTCATCGAGGGGCTGACCATCCATCGTGCCCTGGACACCGAGCCGCAGGACCCCGCCCTGATCGCCGCCGCGATCGACCGCGTCGTCGGCCGCTGACGCGGAGCGGCGGAAAAGGGGCCGAACTGGATGCGGGGCGTGGTGCTGCGGTTGCCCCGCGTACTGTTTCCTTTTCGTGTCCGTGGCGCCCGGCACTGAGAGGTTTTCGCAGGCCGGGGCAGGGGCATGGCTTCCGCCGTGAGAGATCGGTACCGGCTGGTGGGCCGCATCGGCGTGGGTGGTTCCGCGGTGGTGTGGCGGGCGCACGACGAGGTTCTCCGCCGCGACGTGGCGGTCAAAGTGCTGTCCGCCGCCACCGCGCCGGAACCCGCTCTGCGCGAACGGATCAGGCAGGAGGCGCGGGTCGCCGCCCAGTTGCACCACCCGAACATCGTCGAGGTGTTCGACTACGGCGAGGTGGCAGGCGAGTACGAGGACGCCAACGTGCCGTTCGTCGTGATGGAGCTGGTCGAGGGCCGCTCGCTGACCGAGCTGCTGGCCGACGGCCCGCTGCCGTGGCGCGACGCCGTCCGGATCGGGGCCCAGGTCGCGTCCGCCCTGGCCACCGCGCACGCGGCCGGGGTGGTGCACCGCGACGTCAAGCCCGGCAACATCATGGTGACCAGGTCCGGCGTGAAGCTCGTCGACTTCGGGATCTCGGCCCGGGCCGGTGCGCCCGACGAGACCGACGGTGAGGTGCTCGGCACGCCCGCCTACCTCGCGCCCGAGCGGCTCGACGGCGGACCGGTGCGGGTCGCGAGTGATGTGTACGGGCTCGGCCTGCTGCTCTACCGCATGCTCGCCGGCCGGGCGCCGTGGCGGGCCGCCACCGTGACCGAGATGGTCTCCGCCCACCTGCGCGCCGAGCCGGCCCCGCTGCCGGAGATCCCCGGCCTGTCCCGCGCGGTCATCACCGTGGTGCAGCGCTGCCTCGCCAAGGCGCCCGAGGATCGCCCGGCGGCCGCCGACGTCGCCGACGTGCTCGCCGACGCCGTGGGGATGACGCCGCGCTACCGCTCGCACCACCTGGCCCGGAACGTGGCCCGTCCCCGCCGGACCGGCGCGCAGGCGGGCCCGGTCACCGAGACCCGCCGCACCCTGGCCGCCGCCGTCTCGGTCGCCCACAAGACCGTCGCCGGGGTCGCCGCGGGGGCGCACCGCACGCTGATCACCACGCTCGTCGACATCAACGCCCCCGCCCCCCGGCCGGACCCGGACGCCGGCAGCGGGCAGGAGAACAAGGGCCGCCGACGCCGCCCGAAGAACGGCGGCGCGCACCGGATGCTGTCCGTCAGCGCCGCGGCCCTCACCCTGGGCGCCTCCATGCTGTTCCGCTGACCGCCCGGAGCAAGGCCCGTCAGAGCGAGGCCGCCCGGAGCAAGGCCCG
>CAKUMG010001678.1 GCA_934667465.1 uncultured Actinoplanes sp.
CCGAGCCGATGAAGTCGCTCTTGGCGATGGGCACCGCGTCGGGGCGGCCACCGCCCAGGCCGGCGCCGAAGAGGCCGCCGGTGCCCAGACCGAACAGCGACTGCGCGACCTGGTAGCCCGAGCCGTCGTAGTAGGCGAACGGGTCCAGCCAGGTGTCCACGCGGGCCTGCACGTGGCCGAAGGCCTTGTAGGCGAGGGTGGCGCCGCCGGCGAACATCACCAGGCCGATGACCACCCAGCTGGAGCGCTCGGTGGCGACGTAGAGCATCACCACGAAGATGCCGAACAGCAGCAGCGAGCTGCCCAGGTCGCGCTCGAAGACGAGCACCAGGATCGACAGCAGCCAGACGACGATCACCGGGCCGAGGTCGCGGCCGCGGGGGAACTCCAGCCCCACCACCTTGCGGCTGGCCAGCGCGAGGACGTCGCGCTTGTCCACCAGGTAGGCGGCGAAGAAGACGACCAGGCAGATCTTGGCGAACTCGCCGGGCTGGATGGAGAAGCCGGCCACCCGGATCCACAGCTTGGCGCCGTAGACCTCCGAGATGCTGGCCGGCAGCACGGCCGGGATGGCCAGCAGGACCAGGCCGACGAGCATGAGGATGTAGGCGTAGCGGGCGAGCAACCGGTGGTCGCGCACGGTCAGCAGCACCGCGACGAACAGCGCCAGCCCGATGGTGGCCCACAGCAGCTGCACGGGAGCGTCGGCGCCGGCATCGGCATCGGCGATGTCCAGCCGGTGGATCATCACCAGGCCCAGCCCGGTCAGCGTCGCGACGCAGGGCAGCAGCAGCGGGTCCGCGTAGGTGGCGAACCGGCGGACGACGAGGTGGGCCACCGTCCACAGCGCGGTGAACCAGATGCCGAAGGTGGCCAGCTCCGGGCTGAGCGCGTCGGTCAGCGTGAGGTCGACGATGCACTGCGCGGCGAGCGTGAGCAGCACGCGGCCTGTGAGCTCGCGCCCGGCGAAGCAGCAGTTGTCCGACCGGCTCTCGTAGCCGGACTCGCCGACGACCCACGTCTCGGTGAGGTCGACGAGCGTCAGGTCCGCGGGGCGGCCGACCTCGACGACCGGCGTCTCGAGGCCCATGAGCGCGGCGCCCGCGGTGAGCTTGTCCACGATCAGCGCCAGCGGGAGGATGTCCGCCGTGTAGACCGCCGCGAACGCCGTCTCCAGGCCCGTGGTGCCCATGGGGGCCTGCTCGAACGGCACCTCCTTCTCCTCGCGCGCGTGCGGCGCGTGGTCGGTGGCGATGCAGTCGATCGTCCCGTCCTTCAGGCCCGCGATGAGGGCCTGGCGGTCGTCCTCGTCGGCGACCTCCCGGACCGCGACACCGGCTTCGGCGCGCGCTCGACGTCCGACCGCCGCGTCCGCGACGCCGAGTTCGCCCAGGACCGGGGCGCGATCCTGGCGGCCGGGAAGACCGAGATCGCGGTCACGGGCAGCGCGAAGGACCGGTTCCGCTTCCAGCGCAGCTACCCCGCCGGCTCGCTCTACGCCCCCGTCACCGGCTTCTACTCCTACGACCACGGCAGCTCGGGTC
>CAKUMG010001679.1 GCA_934667465.1 uncultured Actinoplanes sp.
GTGGACGCCAACGGGGCCTGGACGGTGGCCGAGGCCGAGCGCGCGGTCCGGGCCCTGGCCCGCTTCGACCTGGAGTACGTCGAGCAGCCCTGCCGCACCGTCGAGGAGCTGGCCGACCTCCGGCGTCGGCTGGCCCGTGGCGGGGTGCACGTCCTGGTGGCCGCCGACGAGTCGATCCGGCGGGCCGAGGACCCGTACCGGGTGCGGGCGCTGGAGGCGGCCGACGTCGCCGTGCTCAAGGTGCAGCCGCTGGGCGGGGTGCGGGCCGCGCTACGCGTCGCCGAGGCGCACGGGCTGCCCTGCGTCGTCTCCTCGGCGCTGGAGAGCTCGGTCGGCATCGCGGCCGGGGTGGCGCTGGCGGCGGCGCTGCCGGAGCTGCCGTTCGCCTGCGGCCTGGCCACCGTGGCGATGTTCACCGACGACGTGTCGTCCACCCCGCTGCTGCCGGTCGACGGCGCGCTGCCGGTGGTGCGGCCGGAGCCCGACCGCGCCGGTGCGGTGTCCGCCGACGCGGAGACCGAGCAGCGGTGGGCCGCGCGGATGGCCGCGGTGATCGCGGCGTGAACCCCTCCACCGCGTTCGCCCGCGTGCTGGTCGACGAGCTGCTGCGCGGCGGGGTGACCGACGCGGTGCTGGCCCCGGGCTCGCGGTCGGCGCCGGTGGCGCTGGCCCTGGCGGCTGCCGAGCGGTCCGGCCGGCTGCGGCTGCACGTGCGCATCGACGAGCGGACGGCGTCCTTCCTCGCCCTGGGACTGGCGAAGGCGTCGGGCCGGCCGGTGCCGGTGCTCACCACCTCGGGGACGGCGGCGGCGCACCTGCACGCCGCGGTGCTGGAGGCCGACGCGTCGGGTGTGCCGTTGCTCGCCCTCACCGCCGACCGGCCACCGGAGCTGCGCTCCACCGGTGCCAACCAGACGATCGAGCAGGCGGCGCTCTACGGCGGCGCGGTCCGCTGGACGGTGGACGTCGGAGTGCCCGAGGCCGGGCGCGAGGCGGCGCAGAACCGCTACTGGCGCTCCGTCGTCGCCAAGGCGCTGATCACCGCGACCGGGGCGCTGTCCGCCGATCCCGGCCCGGTGCACCTGAACCTGGCCCTGCGCGATCCGCTCATGCCCGATGTCGACGACCGGACGCCCGACGGTCCCTGGACGGGACGGCCCGACGGCGCGCCGTGGACGGCAGCGGATCCGGCACCCGCGCGTGCGGCGCACCCCCACGAGCTGCCGGAGCGGACCCTGGTGATCGTGGGGGACGGACCCGCGTCGTCCGCGACGGGGTTGACCGCGCAGCTGCAGCTCCCGGTGCTCGCCGAGCCCAGCAGCGGCTCGTGGGGCGGGCCCGGCGGTCTGCGCGGCGGGGTGTTCCTGCTCGGCGCCGCCGAGTGGCTCGCCCGGCACCGCCCGGACCACGTCCTGGTCATCGGCCGCCCGACCCTCTCCCGGCCGGTCAACGCGCTGCTCGCCGATCCTGCGGTCACGGTCGAGACGGTCAGTGCGGTGCCGCGCTGGGCCGACGCCGTCCGGAGCAGCAGCCGGGTGATGCA
>CAKUMG010001680.1 GCA_934667465.1 uncultured Actinoplanes sp.
GCCCTCGGCGACCGCGTCCCGCCAGGCCTCGGTCTCGGTCTTGTCGCCGCTCTCGAACGCGGCGAGCTGGCGGATGTAGACCTGCTGCACGTCCGCGTCGGCCGGTGCCTCGTAGACTCGGTGCGCGCGCTGGGCCGAGTCGCCGAACACCTCGACCGTGACCTGGCCGCCGAAGTACGGATCCGGCTCGCGCAGCGCCGGCATCGTGTAGGTGGCGGGCGCGGCCGGGAACAGGGCAGCGTCGGTGAACGCGCGCGCCTGGTTCTCCGGCGACAGGCTCCAGGCCACGATCTCGTACGCCAGCGCCGGATCCCGCCCGTTCACCGGCAGCGAGAGGAACGATCCGCCGTAGTTCGCGCCGGACGCCGGCCCGGACGCCACCCGCCACTCCCCGGCCGCGTCCGGAGCAGCGGTCTTGAGGTCGTAGCCGAGCCAGGCCGCGCCCAGCTCGGTCGCCAGCGTGCCGTCCCGCAGACCGGCCTTCCAGGCGCCGTCGTCCTCGACCGGGATGCCCGCGCTCACGCCGGTTCCGACCAGCCGCGCCGCCGTGTCCCAGGCCGCGCGCACATGCGCGCCGTCGCCGACGAAGTGGTTCGCCTCGTCGATGAATCGTTTCGTACCCTGGCAGATGACGATGGTGAACAGCTCCGGTGCGTTCCGGAGCAGCTTCACGCCGGGCAGCGCACGCGTGATCTCGATGCCCGCCTCGAAGTAGTCGTTCCAGGTGCCGAGCCGCGCCGCCACCTCACCCGGCTCGACCGGCAGGCCGGCCCGTTCGAACACGTCCGCGCGGTAGAACATGGCGGTCGGCCCGATGTCGATCGGGAAGCCGATCAGCCGGTTGTCCGGCGCGCTGGCCTGCTGCCACTTCCACGGCAGGTAGCGGCCGGCCACGTCGTCGGCGCCGACCCGGTGCAGGTCCGTGAAGAGGTCCGCGCGCGGCAGGAACGAGGCGATCTCCTCGCCCTTGATCCCGGCGATCGACGGCATCCCCTCGGCCGGCCCGGCCAGCGCCTCGGTCAGCCGTGCCCGGAAGTCACCCTCGATCAGCGTGGGCTTGAGCGTGGTGCGCGACGCGAAGTGCTTCACCGCGTCCGCCAGCACCGCGTCGCTCAGCCCGCCCGGCCAGTACCAGAGCAGCGTCTCGCTCGCCCCGCCGCCGGACTCCTCCGCACCGCAGGCGCCCAGCGCCGGAGAGGCCGCGAGCCCGGCCGCGACACGAAGAACCTCCCGACGGGACAGCGACACGGCACGGACCTCCTCTGCAATTCCCACCCTACTGCGATTAGCCCGCTTTAAACCCTTTTATCGGTACGTTTGGCACATGGCTGATCTACAGGGATGGGTGGACGTGCCGGTCCGGGTCGAGCCGGGCGGCGAAGCGGTCGAAGAACTGGTCGGCCATCTGCTTGGCGGTGCTGTCGATCAGCCGGGCGCCGAGCTGCGCCATCTTGCGCGCCGCGACGAGGACGGTCTCGTCCTCCTGGACGAGGATCTCGACCAGGGTGCCGGCGACGGGCGAGGGGATCTCGGTGTCGACC
>CAKUMG010001681.1 GCA_934667465.1 uncultured Actinoplanes sp.
GTGAAGGTGCCGGCGGCGGCCACGGGCCGCCCGTCATCGGCCAACTGATACCGGCCCCGCCATACGCCGACCCGTTCCGCGGTCACCATCCTCAGGGCCTGGCGAGGCCTTGCCCCACCGCCCGGCGGAGAATGTCGTACCTGCCTCGTACGATCTGGCGGTGGTGGGGCTTCCGTGGATGCAGTGGCAACGGTACTGGCGGGAACGAGACAGCGGGGCGACCCCGCCGGAGCGCACGACACTTATGGCGCTGGGCATGGCCAGGGATACGGGCCTGTTGTCCACGCAGGAGGTCGCGACCCGGCGCTGCGCCGTGCTGCTGGCCCCTCCGGGCGCGGGCAAGACGTCCGAGCTGCGGGCGCTGGCCGAGGGGTGGAAGGGTGACGCGCGGCGGATCTCCCTGGGCGAGCCGGGGGACGGCTCCCGGCTGCTCGGCAAGATCGACAAGGCACTTCGCGATCTCCGTACGCCGGGTTCGCTCCTCGCCCTCGACAGCCTCGACGAGACCTCACTCGGCGTTCCGGCGCTGATCGAGCTCGTCGACGACATCGCGGCTCGCCGTCCCGGGACTACGCACCTGGTCCTGGCCTGCCGCAGCGCCGGCTGGCTGCCGGGGGTGGAGAGCATCCTCCGGAGGCGCCTCGACCAGGGCGTCGAAGTATTCGTTCTGGAGCCGCTGACCGACAACGACGTCCTGCTCTATGCCCGCGCGGCCGGGGTGGACGGCGACGCCTTCCTCCACGCTCTGCGTGACTCGCGCGTGGCCGATCTGGCGGGCAGCCCGCACACCCTGTCCCTCCTGGTCGAGGAGTACCGAGCCGCGGGCGGCACCAGCGCGGCCCTGCCCGGCAGCCAGCGGGAACTCTTCGGACGAAGCTGCCGCCGGCTGGTGACCGAGTCCGAAGCCCGGCTCGACCCGCGACGCCCGCCCGACGTCGAGCGGTTGCTGACCTCGGCGCGGCGCCTGGCCACCCTCAGCCTCTTCTCCGGCCGTCAGCTCTTCACCCTGTCGGACGCGACCGGATCCGACCACCTCACACCGGCCGAGTGCGGCCCCGGCGACCATGCCGGCGTGCTGAACACGGCACTGTTCGACACGGCGGGGGAGAACAAGCTCGCCTTCTCCCACCAGACGGTCGCGGAGTTCCTGGCCGCCGAGCACCTGATCGGCACCGGTCTGCCGCTGGACCGCCTGCACGACCTGTTGCACGGCCGCGGTGGCCGGCTGGCACCCCAGGTTCAGGCGGTCGCCGCCTGGCTGGTCACCATGGCACCGGACCGCTTCGGCGCCCTGCTCACCACCGACCCGGAAGCGTTCATCCGCAGCCGCGTGGAGCTGACCGACCCCCGCTACCGGGAGATCCTTGTGGACGAGTATCAGGACACCAACGAGGTCCAGGACCGGATATTCCAGGCCATCTCCCGGGAGGGGAAGAATCTCTTCACCGTGGGAGACGTGAAGCAGAGCATCTACCGCTTCCGGCTGGCGGACCCGGGGATCTTTCTGCGAAAGTACGAGACCTACCGGCCTGCCGGGG
>CAKUMG010001682.1 GCA_934667465.1 uncultured Actinoplanes sp.
GCCCGGCCCTGCAGGCGCAGATCCTGCGCGCGCTCGCCGCGGAGCTGGAGCGGACCCGCAGCAAGACGGTGATCTCCGCGATGGACGAGACCAACCCGGGCACGTTCGCGACCAACTGGAACGCCTACCCGCAGGACGTCCGGGACCTGGTCGAGCAGCTGAACGTGCACACCTACGGCACCGGGCAGCGCACCACCGCGCGCGACATCGCCAAGGGCGAGCGCAAGCCGCTGTGGATGAGCGAGGTCGAGGGCTCGTGGGGCAACGGCCAGTCGTTCACCAGCATGGTGCCCGGGCTCGGCATGGCCAAGCACATCGTGGACGACCTGCGCGAACTGGAACCGACGGCGTGGGTCTTCTGGCAGCCGGTCGAGGACTACGACAACATGAAGCCGGGCGGCGAGAGCCCGGCGGGCGCGAACTGGGGCTCGATCCAGCTGCCGTTCGACTGCACCGCCGGCGACACGCTCGAGACGTGCCCGATCTACACGAACACCAAGTTCGACACGGTACGCAACTTCACCCACCACATCGCACCGGGTGACCGGCTCGTCAAGGTCAACGACACCGCCAGCGCCGCCGCCGTGACCAGGAACGGGCGCGGCGCCACGGTCGTGCACGTCAACGACACCGCGCAGGCCCGGGACGTACGCCTCGATCTCTCCGGCTTCAAGTCGGTCTCCGGCTCCGCGACCGTTACCCCAATCGTGACCGACGCCTCCGGCGCGCTGCGCGAGGGCAAGCCCGTGCGGGTACGCGACGCCGCCGCCACGGTGCGGGTCCCGGCCCAGTCCGTCACCACCTTTCTGGTGACCGGGGTGTCCGGCGTGGCCGACGACGCGGCGCTCGTGCAGTCCGGTCACGTCTACCGGCTGACCGGGGTGCAGAGCGGCAAGTCACTCGACGGCACCACGATCCGCACCACCGACCCGGCCGCCAAGTCGCAGCTGTGGTACCTGTCGAAGATCACGGGCAGCACGGGCAACCGCGCCACGTTCTCGGTCGTGAGCAACGGCGGCCGGCTGGCCGACACCGGCCAGGGCGTCACGCTGGAGCCCGCCACGGGCAAGCCCGGCACCGCCGCGCAGTGGATCATGTCGACCACCGGCGACGGCACGTACACGCTGGTCAACGCGGCCACCAAGCGGCTGCTCGAGGTCGGCGGGCAGGCCACCGCGGACGGCTCGCCGGTGTCCACCTGGCTCGCGAACTCGGGCGCCAACCAGCGCTGGGCGATCACCGACGAGACCGTGCTCGGCGTGCGGCCCGCCACCGCGTTCACGGTGCCCGGCGTGGTCCCGCAGCTGCCGGCCACGGTCGCCGCGGTGCGCCGCGACGGCGTACGGGGAAGCCTGCCCGTGACCTGGAAGCTGCCGGCCGCGTCGGCCTGGCGCAAGCCCGGCACGGTGACCGTCGAGGGCAAGGCGAAGGACGCGCTCGGCAAGACCTGGCGCGCGTCGGCGACGGTCGAGGTCGACACGCTGGTCCGCACGGAACCGGCACAGGCCGCCACGTTCGCCGGCGGCACCCCGGAGC
>CAKUMG010001683.1 GCA_934667465.1 uncultured Actinoplanes sp.
GTACGGGAGAAGCTGGCCACGCAGCAGCGGGCCGCCGAGGCACAGCGGCGGTACGAGGCCGCCCGAGATGTCGTCGCAGAGCTCCAGTCAGCCCTGCTGCCCACCGCGCTACCGGTGCTGCCCTGGGCCCAGGTCGCCGCCAGCTACCTGCTCGCCGATGCCGACACTGCGGCCGGGGGCGACTGGTTCGACGCGTTCGTGCTGCCGGACGGCCGGCTCGCGCTGATCGTCGGGGACGTGGTCGGACACGGGGTCGCCGCGTCGGCAACGATGGGTCAGCTGCGCGTAGTGCTGCGTGAGCGGCTGGCGGCCACCGGTGTCCTGCCGGCCGCGATCGAGGCGGTCGACCGGATCGCCTCCACCGTCTCCGGGGGCCGGGCCGCCACCGTGTGCGTGGCGGTGCTCGACCCGCGCGGCGAGACGCTGTCGTATTGCACGGCGGGCCACCCACCGCCGCTGGTGGTCGGCGAGCAGGAGTCGCGGTACCTTCCGGTCACCGGTGCCGGCCCGATCGGCGTCGGGTCCCGGTTCCCGGTGAGCCAAGGGAAGCTCGGTACCAATGAGATATTGCTGCTCTACACCGACGGAATTCTGGAACGGCCCGGCCGCGACGTGCCACAGAGCACCGTCGAGCTGGCCCGGGTGGCAACCGAGTCCGCGGCCGACCGCATCTTCACAGGCCAGTTCCCCACGGCGGTGGATCGTCTGACCACCCAGACCCTGGAACTGCTGACCCGCGGCAGCGGACACAGCGACGACATCACGATGCTCGCCGCCCAACGGGTCACCGCACCACCGCAGCTCGATCTGCGAGTCCCGGCCCGCTCCGAGACGCTGACCGCACTCCGCATACAGCTGCAAAGCTGGCTGGACACCAGCCGCGTCGGCGCACATGACGCCGACGCGATCCGGCACGCGGTCCTGGAACTGGCCGCCAACGTGGTCGACCACGCCTGGATCGACTCCCCGGACGAGCACTGGTTCACCATCACCGCACACCTCACCGACACCGGCCACATCCACACCGAGGTCGCCGATCGGGGCCGCTGGCGTGAACCCGCGCCCTCGGCCGACCGCGGCCTCGGCCTGCACCTGAGCTCGAAACTCGTCGACGATCTGCACCTGGCCCACGGCGACGACGGCACCACCGCCACCGTCGTCCACCGCGTGCACCGACGAGCCCGGCTGCTGAGCGCCGACGACCTCGCCTGGGTCCCGGCCGTCCGGTCCGCCGCACAGGAAAAGCTGCTGCTGATCCTCGACCAGCCGCACGCGCCGCAGCCACGGATCCGTGTCGACGGGCCGATCGACACCGGTACGGCGGACCAGTTCGACCGCGCCGTGCGTACTGCCGGATCCGCTGGTATGCGAACGCTGACCGTCGACCTGAGCGGTGTCACCCACCTGGCCAGCGCCGGCGTCGCCGCCCTGCACCAGCTCACCGCCCTGCATCAGGCCAACGACACCCGACTGCGGCTCTACGCCCCCGCCGGAAGCCCAGCCGACATGATCCTGTCGCTGGTGTCACTCACCCA
>CAKUMG010001684.1 GCA_934667465.1 uncultured Actinoplanes sp.
CGCTACGGGTGCCCCGCGTGATCCACAACGTGCGGGCGAGTTTCGCGCCGCGTCCGCTCGTGCGAGATCCTCGCCAGGGCGGCCGGGGAAGGTCAGGTCAGCCACGCCCCTGCGCATGCTGTCCACAGGGGCCGGGAGTGTCATACCCGCGTGCTTCGATGTGCCGGTCGATGTTCGAGGCGGGGGAGGGGTGCAGTGAGTTTCCGGTTGGGAGTGCTGGCGATCGACGGCTGGGTCGAGGTGGCCGAGGTCGCCGCGATGGCCGAGCGCTGCGAGGGGGCCGTCCACGTCGACGGCGAGCTCGACCCGCGGATCGTGGGATTCTACGAGCGGCTGCGGGCGCGGTTCCCGGATCACCCGCCCTATCTGGAGCCGGAGCAGGATCCGTGGATGAGCGCGCCCCTCGACGTCGGCATTGATCACGTGTTCATGAGCCTGAGCTACGGCGACCGCAGCGATCCGGCGCTTGAGCTGATCGGCGAGCTGGCGGTCGCATGCGGGCTGACGATCTGGGATCCGCAGGACGGCTCTACGTCTTCGGCGGCGGCTTCGAAGCCGGGGACCGCACGAGCCGTACGCCCTGGTTCCAGCACCTGACCAGCCAGGGCGTCACCGTCTTCGCGCTGGACTACCGGCTCTCCACGCCGGCCGAGCCGAGCTACGACAAGGCCGCCGCCGACGTGAAGTGCGCCGTCGGCTGGGTCCACGAGCACGCCGCCGACCACGGCATCGACACGAACCGGGTCGCCATCAGCGGTGGCTCGGCCGGCGGCAACCTCGCGCTGCTCGCCGCGTACTCGTCCGAGGCCCTCGCCCCCAGCTGTGCCGCCGAGGACACCTCGGTCCGCGCGGTGGTCGACTTCTACGGCCCGCCCGACCTGGCCGAGGCCTGCGCCGACACGCCGAGCACCCCGGTCCGGGGCTCCCTGCGGCGCTACCTCGGCGGCACCCCGCAGACGCAGCCGGAGCGCTACCGCGCGCTGAGCCCGGTCACCTACCTCGATGCCCAGTCGCCCCCGACCCTGATCATCCAGGGACAGCACGACACCGGCGTCCCGCCCGCCGTCAGCACCGGCCTGGCCGACCGGCTCGCCGCCGCGGGCGTGCCGCACGAGCTGCTGCTGCTCCCCGCGACCGAGCACGGGGTCGACGGGTACTTCGGCGGCTTCGCCAACCAGATCGCGCAGGAGCGGATCAGCCGCTTCCTGCAGCAGTATGTGATCGCGTAAGCCCCGTGCGACGGGTTCCGCACCCGGCTGCTCGCCATTCGCGATATGGCGCCCCAGCAGCGCGGATATGATTTCGAGCGCTTCCTGCAGGACCTTTTCAATGCCTTCCGCCTGAGCGCCCGCGAGCCGGGTGGCGAGATCCTGGAGCTTCGGGGTATCCAGGAACAGCAGGCCGTAGCGCTGGAAATAGGGATCGGCTGACGGTACCTCGATGTTGGACAGGATGTCCGGACGCGTGCCCATCAGCTCGGCCAGCCGGCTGGCCGCCGCGTCCCCCTGGTCGGGCGACGGCGCGTCGATTACCA
>CAKUMG010001685.1 GCA_934667465.1 uncultured Actinoplanes sp.
GACCACACCGTGCTGGCGCAGCATCTCGGTGATGGTGAGCACCAGGTCGGTGGCGGTGGTGCCCGCGGGCATCTCGCCGGAGAGCTTGAAGCCGACCACGCGCGGGATCAGCATGGAGACCGGCTGGCCCAGCATGGCGGCCTCGGCCTCGATGCCGCCGACGCCCCAGCCGAGCACGCCCAGGCCGTTGACCATCGTGGTGTGCGAGTCGGTGCCGACGACCGTGTCGGGGTAGGCCTGGCCGTTGCGCTCCATGATCGTACGGGCCAGGTATTCGATGTTGACCTGGTGCACGATGCCGGTGCCCGGCGGGACGACCTTGAACTCGTTGAACGCGGTCTGGCCCCAGCGCAGGAACTGGTAGCGCTCGCGGTTGCGCTGGTATTCCAGCTCGACGTTGCGGGCGAACGCGTCCTCGCGGCCGAACAGGTCGGCGATGACCGAGTGGTCGATGACCAGCTCGGCGGGGGCGAGCGGGTTGACCTTGGCCGGGTCGCCGCCGAGGTCGTTGACGGCCTCGCGCATGGTGGCCAGGTCGACCACGCACGGCACGCCGGTGAAGTCCTGCATCAGCACCCGCGCGGGGGTGAACTGGATCTCCACGCTGGGGTCGGCGGTCTGGTCCCAGCGGCCCAGCGCCCGGATGTGGTCGGCGGTGATGTTCGCGCCGTCCTCGGTCCGCAGCAGGTTCTCCAGCAGGATCTTCAGGGAGTAGGGCAGGCGATCATGGCCCTCGACCTTGTCGATCGTGAAAATCTCGTAGCTCGCGTCATCGACGCGCAGCTCGCTCTTCGCACCAAAGGTGTCCAGGCTGGCCACGTCATCTCCTTGTCCCCAGCGACCGTGAGTAGTCCTCATCAGTCTGTCTGACCGGTGATCGGCGCTTGTTTGTTAGGCAGGCCTAACCGCCGCTTTAGGGATCTTTCGGTTTTCCGCTGCGGTTAGGCGCAGTGCACGTTCGTTTAAACCGTACGTCCGTCTTGTTAGACGCGCAACTCGCCACGGTGGTTTGCCCGCTCGATACCCCGGGTACACCGCGTCCCGTGAAGTCACCTACGGATCTGGACCACCTCACCGACTTCTTCGACCGCTACGGCTCGGCGCTCACGCGCGGGGACGTCGCGGCCGTGGCCGGGTGCTACGCGCTGCCCGGCATGGTGGTCGCCGACTCGTACAGCTTCACGTTCACCTCGCCCGCGGCGGTCGCGCTGTCGTTCCTCGGCGCCGCGCCTGCCTACGCCGAGCAGCAGATCGTGGCCGCGCATGCGCAGCTACGCGACGTGCAGCGGCTCAGCGAGGCCCTGGCGATGGTGCAGGTCGAGTGGGAATACCTCGACAGCTTCGGCAACGCGGTGCCGGGGGAGAGCTACCGCTACCTGATCCGCTCCGACGCCAGTGGGCCGCGGATCACCACCGTCATCGCGACCCGCTGAGCTCCGCGGGCGGGCGCGACGATCGCGAGCCGCTGAGCTCCGCGGCGGGTGCGACCTCGGGAGCCGCTGAACATGACGTACCCCGGTGCCATCATGGCC
>CAKUMG010001686.1 GCA_934667465.1 uncultured Actinoplanes sp.
GCCCCGGCCCCTCGCCCGTCCCGCCGGGTCCTGGTCCGTCCCCGGTCCCGCCCGGCCCGGGTCCGTCGCCCGTGCCGCCGGGCCCCGGCCCTTCGCCCGTGCCCCCGGGCCCGGGTCCCTCGCCGGTCCCGCCGACGCCGCCCATGCCGTTTCCCGGCCCACCCGCGCTCTCCGGCGCCAAGCCGGCCACCGGCACCCCTGCCGGCGTGAGCAAGCCGGCCAACGGCACGCCTGCCAACGGCACGCCTGCCGCCGGCACCAGTGCCGGGAACCATGCAGGCTCCACCGCCACCTCGGCAGCGAGCGCGTCCCCCGGTGCGGGCACACCGTCCGCGGACAGCGACGCCACGATGCCGTTCCGGGCGACCGGTCTCCCCCTTCCGGGAAGCGCCGCCGCGCCCGGCGGGAAGCCGGCACCCAACGCCGCCGACACCACCATGCCGATCTCCGCGCTGAACACCTCGCTCGTCGACCGGACCATGCCCGTGTCGAGCGCCGCGCCCGCCGCCGACCGGACCATGCCGTTCGCGGCCACCGGCGAGCCCGAGTCCGACCGGACGATGCCCATCAGCACCGCGGCGGCCCAGGCCGCGGCGGCCGGCACGCCCTTCGGGTTAGGCGCATCGGGCGGGTCCCGGAGCCCGTTCGGGCAGCCGCCCGCCCCGGCGGGTGCACCCGGGCAGGGGACGCAGGCCAACGGGTCGGGTTCCGGACAGTCCGCGGGTGTGCCGCAGCAACGCGATCAGGGGACCGTCTACGGCGGGCTGGGTGACTTCGCGCCCGCCGACATGACCATGCCGATCTCCATGAACCCGGTGGAGACCTCCGGCTCGCTGACCGGCCACATCCTGGCGCAGGGCTGGCGCGACGTCCCCGAGAACCAGCGGCGCAGCAACGTCAAGGTGGTCGTGGCGATGCTGCTGAGCCTGCTGTTCGTGTTCACCGTCGGCGACGCGTTCAGCGACATGATCGGCGGCGTCTTCGGCGGCTGACCGGGCGTCGGCGGCAACAGCGGGGAACGGCACCGGAGGCACGGCAGGGAAGACCCCGGAGGCCTCCGGGGCAGTCCGGACGCGGGGGGCAGGCCCGGGCGGCATGAGCCCTCGCGGAACGATCGGGTTGTCGGCAGGCCGTTGCGCCTCTAAGATGGCGAGGTTGCGCCGAGGGTGAGACTGCCCACTACCGGTGCGGAATGCGGGCAGGGTCTCCGACGTTGACCCGTACACTGATGACAGTAATTTGACCTGGCGTGCCCGTTCGGTGCGCGCCATGGGCGTTCTTGCGGGGATTTCAGCAGCGGGCTTCCGGTTACCGCGGCTTGCCGTTCGCGAGCATGCGCCCCCGTAGAGAGGTTCTCTTGACCACTTTCGCTGACCCCAGCACGTTCCCGTCCGTCTACGACTCCGCCGCTTCCCCCGCCGATGAGGCCCCGGCCGCCGCCGAGACGACCGCCGAGACCCCGGCCGCCGAGGCCCAGGCCGCCGAGACCACCGCCCCGGCCGCCGAGGCCCAGGCCGTCGAGACCCCCGCCC
>CAKUMG010001687.1 GCA_934667465.1 uncultured Actinoplanes sp.
GCCCGCATGTTGGACACCGTGCAGCAGCTCAGCGACGACGTGGCGCAATCCGCCGCGGCGCCGCTCTGGCAACTGCCCGACGCCGACATCGCCGCCTGCCTGCAAGCCGCCCGCCGCATCGAGCAGGCCGCCCTGGTGTGGCAGGCCCGACTGATCCACCACGCCTGCCACACCCGCGGCATCCCTGTTGCCCAAGGCCACAAAGACGCCGCCACGTGGCTGCGCACCGTCCTGCCATTGGATTCGCGGCCGTCGCATCAGCTCATCGAGTTCGCCGACACCCTCGACGCCGATCCGCAGCTGCTGCAGGCCATCCTCGACGGACGTCTCGACCGGCGCCAAGCTGCCGTGATCACCAAGACCGTGGCGGTCATCCCCGGCGACCTGGCCGCCATCGACCCGGCGGCCGCGACTGACCCGCCGATCGGCGCCACCCAGCCCGGCGACGCCGATCAGCCCGACGGGGTTCAGCAGCCAGACGATCCCGGGCAGCCCGATGTCGTTGCGCAGCCTGACGGTAATGGGCAATCCGGCGGCGCGGGGCAGCCTGACGGTGCGGGGCGGCTCGGCCCGGACGAGATCACCACCATCGCCGAGCAGGCCGAACACACCATGATCGACATGGCCGAGCGGCTCTCGGCCGACAAACTGAGCCGCATCGGCAACCGGATCCTGTTCCACGTCGCCCCCGAAGTGGCCGAACGCGCCGAAGAACAACTCCTGGCCCGGCAGGAAGCCCGCGCCCACCAACGCCGCGGCCTGTCCATCTCCGCACCCATCGACGGCCTGGTCCACCTGACCGCCATCATCGGCACCGAGGACGCCGCCGTCCTCAACGCCGCCCTGCACCCGCTCTGCCGGCCCACACCCGGCGACGAACGCACCCAGGCGCAGCGCCGCGTCGACGCGCTGGTCGAGGTGTGCCAGCTCGCGCTACGCACCGGCGAACTCCCCGAACACGGCGGACAACCCGCCCAACTCGCGGTCACCATCGGCTACGACCCACTGACCAAAGCCCTGGGCACCGCGACCACCGACACCGGCGAACACCTGTCCGCCGAAACCGCACGCCGGTTGGCCTGCGACGGGCTGATCATCCCCCACGTGCTCGGCGCCGCCGGGCAAGTCCTCGACGTCGGCCGCGCCCGCCGCCTGGCCACCACCGCCCTGCGCCGCGCCCTCACCATCCGCGACCGCGGCTGTGCCTGGCCCGACTGCGATCGCCCCGCCCGATGGGCCGATTCACATCACGTCACGGCATGGAACGACGGCGGACACACCAACCTCGACAACCTCGTACTACTGTGCCGCGCCCACCACCGGATGATCCACAACCCGGACGCGGGCTGGCACCTGCAGATCGGCGCCGACGGAATACCCGAGTTCATCCCACCGCTGTTCCTCGACTACACCCGACGACCCCGCCGCAACCTCTACCACCAGCGCGAATGAACCACGACCACGCAACCACCGCCACCACGCGAGCGGCTCGCAGACGGGTCGCGGCCGGAGTTCAGCGGGCGCATTTCTC
>CAKUMG010001688.1 GCA_934667465.1 uncultured Actinoplanes sp.
CACTGACGACGAGGCTTTGCCGGCCGCACCTGCTGCGGGATCGGGAAATGACGTGCGCTTTCCGGGGATCTGTGGCCGCGGCGGCTCCAGGGATCTTTTCATGATCGAGAATGCGTTCTCCTGGTCGTTGCGCTCTCTTAACAATGCATTTGTCGTCGGAAACGCGGGCAAGTCGGCGTCCGTGGCGAGCGGTTGACGTGTGCGATTAGCACATGAGAGCCTGAAGCCGTTTGGCGACGCCGATGCGGGGGATCTGGCGGGCCTTTCAGCTAGTCGTCCGCTGATTACCCCCATCGTCGTACCCGGTGCGAAGTTCCACGCGTTCCTCAGTCCGCCGCCGCACGTCCGGAGACCTTCCGGCCGGCGGCGCGGCCGCCCGTCGCGTGGGGAGCCGGCGCCCGACATGGTGATGCTCGATGAATTGTCTCGCCCGGCTGTGAACGCGTGACCCGCGGTGCACGGCGCGGACAATCCGAGGTATGGGGGCTTCATGATCGGAGGACGGATTGATGCGGACGGCGACAGCGGGTTGCCTCCCCGGGTGGACCAGGAGACGTTGTCCATCTACCGCCGCGTGCTCGAGCTGGAACCGCTCGACACCGCGACCCTGGAGGAGAAGTTCGGGCCGGGTGAGGCGCGGCGGGTGATGCAGAAGCTGTCCGCGGTCCAACTGGCGCATGTCGACCCGGAGACGGGTCACATGGCCGTTCTGCGGCCCGACGTGGTGGCGTCGGCGATGATTCATCCGCTGGAGGAGGGCATTCGCGCGACGCAGCGCCGGATCGGACGGATATCGGGCGAGTTCGATCGCCTGATGGCGGTCTATCGGTCTGCCATGAATGACCGGAACCGGCAGGACGGACTGCTCGACGTGGTCACCAATCCCGGCTTCGCGGAGGGCCTGGTCCGGGACCGGATCGCCCGGGCCCGCAAGGAGGTGCTGGTGATGTGTGGCAGGGGCCCGCGGTCCGGTCCGAACCTGGAGCCGATCCTGTCCGCCACCGGGACGCCGGCCCGGGAGGGGGTCCGCGTCTGTGTGCTGTACCAGCATGCTGTCCGGTACCAAGCGGACGCGCAGGACCGAGCCGCGATCGTCGCAGCGGCGGGCGGGCGGGTGCGGACCATCGACAAGCTGTGGAGCCGCATCTGCCTCGTCGACCAGGAAATTCTCTTCGTCTTCGACGAGACCGGGGTGGTGTCGGTCAGGCAGCCCGCCGTCGCCGCGGCGGCCGCCGCCCTGTTCGAACAGGCGTGGTCGCACGGGAAACCGTTCGACGGCGAGCCGTTGTCCCGCTCGGAGGGACGTGAGCTGCAAGCGGACGTCCGCCGCGCGATCATCTACTTCCTCATCGAAGGGATGCGGGACGAGGCGATCGCCCGCCGGGTCGGGGTGTCAGTGCGCACCTGCCGCCGGCACATCGCCGAGTTGCTGGAACAGATGGGCGCCGAGAGCCGGTTCCAGGCCGGCTATCTGACCGCCAAGCTCGGTCTGCTGGAACAGTCCTCCTGATCACCGGTACGCAGCAGGGC
>CAKUMG010001689.1 GCA_934667465.1 uncultured Actinoplanes sp.
TCCAAGTACCCACTGGCCAAGATGCTGCGGCTGGCGTTCGACAGCATCACCGGGTTCTCGGCCGCACCGCTGCGCGTCGCGACCTGGCTGGGCAGCGTGGGCATCGTTCTCTGCTTCGGCATGGGCGCGGCGGTGCTGGCCGCCTACCTGTGGGGCAACGTCGTTCCGGGCTGGACGTCGATGTTCGTGGCGCTCGTGTTCCTCGGAGCCCTGCAACTGCTGTGCCTGGGGCTGCTCGGCGAGTACGTGGCGCGCATCTTCACGTCGCTGCAGAACCGTCCGGCGTACGTGGTGACCTTCGACTCCGCCGCGGCGGGCACCCGCCGTCCGGTCCGGGTGCCGTCGTGACCACGACCGCAGAGGACCTCATCGCACCGTCCGAGTCCGGCACACCGGTCCACCGGCCGTGGCGCGCCGCGCTGCTGACCGCATTCGCGGTGTGGTCGGCCTCGGTCGTCGTCCACCTGCTGGTCAGCGCGCTCGCGTGGATGACCTACAAGGCTCACCAGCCGGCCCCGGGCCTGTCGTCGATCCTGCTGGACTGGAACCGCTGGGACGCCGGCCACTACGTCGCGATCGCCCAGCACGGCTACCACCTCGGGCCGGGCTACCCGGCGTTCTTCCCGCTCTACCCCATCCTGATCCGCGTCTTCGACCCGGTGCTGCCGGGAGACGGCGTGATCAGTGCCCTGGTGGTGGCGAACGCCGCCGCGTACGGCGCCCTGGTCATGCTGCACCGGCTGGCCGACTACGAGTTCGGGCCGCGGGTGGCGCAGCGCGCCGCCTGGTACCTGGCCGTCTTCCCGATGGGCTTCTTCCTGTTCCTGGGCTACAACGAGTCGCTGTTCCTGCTGCTGGCGATCGGCGCCCTGTACGCCGGCCGGCGCGGGCACTGGTGGCTGGCCGGAACGCTGGGCGCCCTGTCCTCGGCCACCCGGCTGTTCGGCCTGCTGCTGATCCTTCCGCTGGCCGTCGAGTACCTGCGGCAGACCGGCTGGCGGCCACGTGCGATCCGGCTCGACGTGCTGTCGCTGGCCATGGTGCCGCTAGGGGTGGTCGCGTACAGCGTCTACTGCCTGATCGAGCTGGGCGATCCGCTGCAGTTCAGCATCGCCCAGGACCAGTGGGGCCGCCGCTACACACTGCCGGGCGGGGCGTGGCTCACATCGGTCGGGCAGATCGCCGGGCACGGACTCCTCGACCCGGTCACCCTGGGCGCGGTGCTGGAGGCCGGCACCGTCCTGCTCGCGGTGATCCTGCTGATCCTGTGCGTGCGAGGACCGTTCCGGTTCCGGCGCGACCAGGTGTACCTGGTGGTGCAGGCCGGGATCACGGTCCTCATGCTGACGTCGACCGAGGTCGGGGGCCGGGCGATGCAGTCGTCGGCGCGCTACGTCATGGAGGCGGTGGCGATCTTCTTCGTCCTGGCGCGGATGGGCGCGGATCAGACGGTCGACCGCACCGTGCTGGTGATCGGTGCCGCCCTGCAGGCCGTGCATCGCCGCCTGCTGCACCGCGGGGTCCAGGGT
>CAKUMG010001690.1 GCA_934667465.1 uncultured Actinoplanes sp.
GGTATTGTCGGCGTCCTCGGCGAACATCAGGTGGTGCGTGCCGAAGCAGGTGGAAACGTGCTTCATCTCCCGCGTCTTCGGGTCGTACACCGCCAGGTGGCGGTACGAGACGTTGAGCGGGAAGAGGCGGGCAGACGGGTGGCTCGACCCCGCCTTGCAGAAGTCCGGGTTGGGCGGCGGACGCACCCGGGAGGTGAGCCAGACGCGCCCCTGCTGGTCGAGCATGGGGTTGTGCACGTTGGCCCGGCTGTTCCAGATCGGCTCGGTTCCCCAGTACGGCGAGGGGACCCCGACCTGCTGCTGCGACACGGGCCCGGCGCTCGAGTCGCGGAGGGTGACGGGGACCCGGCTCGCCGTGTGGGTCCTGGGGTCGAGCACCGGCAGGTAGTCGGCGCTCGCCTCCAGCACGGCGTACACCGGGCCGCCGGCGTTGACCGTGGGGTTGCGCCGGTCGGTGGAGACCAGGTCGTGCAGGTACGCCCTGGGGTCCGCCCAGTCCCACAGGGTGATGACGACGTTCCGCTCGATCCCCTGCGGGCGGGGCGGCGCGGCCGGGACCTCGCCGGCGGCGATCCGGTCCGTCCAGTCGGCGAACATCCGCAGCGTGCGCGGGCTTCCCATCTGGTGCACCATGGCGGTCATGGGGCCGCCGGCCTGGCCCACCTGCAGCCGCCGCTGCCACGCCATCACGGAGGACTCGAAGGTGCCGAGCGCGGGGTGCAGCTCGCGCGTCCCCTTGCTCCCCATCTGGTGGCAGCCCAAGCAGGCGTTGTTCTTCACCCACCCCAGGTATTCCGGCTGGCTCTTGATGCTGGGGCTGATCCCGTTCCCCTCCGGGCCGGTGCCGGGGAACTCGCTCTCGGCCGGGACGCGGAGGAGCGAGAACCAGTACCCGGCCGGGTAGTACTCCGCCGCGGCGCGCGGATTGGGGGCGGGGGTCGCCCGCAGGTCCAGCGTCGTCCCGGGCTCCGCCCGCCGCCTGGGCGAGTCGACCAGCCCGTACCCGCGCACCCACACGTCGTAGCGCGCCCGCGGGAGGTCGGGAAGGAGGTAGCGCCCCTGGTCGTCGGTCACCACGATCTTGGCGAGCCTGGTGGGGAGATCGGAGGTCTCGGCGATCACCCACACCCCCGCCTCGGGGCCGCTCGCCCCCGTCACCACCCCCGCGATGTCGTCGCCGTCGATCCGCGTGGCGCCGGCGGCGGGCTGCGCGCCGTACGTGCGGGCCGTCCAGAGCAGCGCGGACGCCGCCACCGTGGCAGCCGCGAAGAGTGCCTTCGTCGTCCTCATCTGCCAGCTCCCTTGATGATGTTGCGCCGCGTCGCGCACGACCCGCCGATGTGGACGAGACCGCAAAGACGGGATGGCCCTACGATCCCAATGACCGTCGCCAAACAGATCGGCTTCACCCTAACGCCGGCTGCCCGGACTGGAAAGACGCAGCCGTGCGAAGACCGGGCGGGTGCACCCTCCGTCCGCGCCCCCTCGGACATCCGGTATCTCACGGATGGCGCGGAGGAAACGTGA
>CAKUMG010001691.1 GCA_934667465.1 uncultured Actinoplanes sp.
CGCCCGGACCGAACGTCACGACGCCCCGATGCCCGCGGTCTCGCCGGGCGCGAGCAGGTGGGCGCGCACGCCCGGCAGCAGCTCGCCGGTCAGCCGGGCGAACTCGGTGGCGGGGGAGTGGACCATGTGCGGCCGGACCCGGCCCATGCCGACCGGCCAGAACGTGCCGTAGTGGATCGGGATCGCGTCGGAGGCGCCGACGCGGCGTACCGCCTCGGCGCCGTCGGCCGGGCCGAGGTGCTGCTCCGGGTGCAGGCTCGGGCCCCAGCCGCCGACCGGCACCAGCGCCAGGTCGACCGGGCCGAGCAGCGACATGCCGTCGAACAGGCCGGTGTCGCCGGCGAACCAGGTGCGGGCCGAGCCCTTGATCAGGAAGCCGAGCGCGTCACCGCGCAGCCGGGACCAGGGACCGCGACCGCCGTCGTGGGCGGCGGGGACCGCCCGTACCGTGACATCTTTGATCTTGGTTTCCTCGCCGGCGGCGAGCTCGACGCAGTTGCCGGAGTAGTGGCCGCCCAGGCGACGGTGGATCAGGCCGGCCGCGCCGCGGGGCACCACGAACACGGTGTCCGGCGGAATCCGGCGCAGCGACGGGATGTCCAGGTGGTCGGCGTGCAGGTGCGAGATCAGCACCGCGTCCGGCGGGCCGGGCAGCAGCGGGCGAGGGCCGCGCAGGCGGCGCAGGTGGGCGAGCCGGTCGCCGAGCAGCGGGTCGGTGAGCAGCCGGACCCCAGAATCCTCGAGCCAGACCGTGGCGTGCCCCCACCACGTGGCCCTCACCGCCGTGCCGTCCACGATCCCCACCGTACGTGACCTTCAGTCGCTGATCTTGCGCAGGGCGTCGGCGAGCTGCGCGCGTGCCGCGTCCGGTGGAAGCCGGGCGGGGACCATCAGCGCCTGGAGGGTGAGTCCGTCCACGATCGTGTGCAGCCGGGTCGCCTCCGCCTCCAGCGCCGGGTCGGCGAGCGGGTCGGGCATCAGCTCCGGCGGCGCCGTGCCGGTCAGCGCCGCGACCGAGAGCCGGCACAGGTAGCGGGTGCCGACCCAGGCCGAGTCGCGGGCGGCCTCGATGGCGGGTGACCGGAGCGCGCGGTCCGCGATGGTCACGAAGACCATCACCTCCACCCGGCGCTCCTCGTCCAGCGGCAGCATCTCCTCCAGCACGGCCCGGACCCGGTCGAACGGCGTCAGCGCGGGGTCGTCGAGGTGGGCGCGGATGCGCTCCGGCACGCGTTCCATCATCAGCTGCGCGGCGAACGTGAGCAGCTCCTCCTGGGTGGAGAAGTAGTGCCGGATCGCGCCGGTGGACCAGCCGGACTCGGCCGCGATGACGCGAATCGACGCGCCACCCACGCCCTCCCGCCCGATCACCCGGGAGACGGCCGCGGCCAGCTCTCGCCGGCGCTGCTCATGGTCCACGATCCTCGGCACCCCCAAGTTTTAGCACGACTGTGTTACTTTGTTTTTCACACGACCGTGCTAAATAAATGACGGGGAAGGACGCTCGTGGATTTGCTGACGCTCGC
>CAKUMG010001692.1 GCA_934667465.1 uncultured Actinoplanes sp.
CCCCGAGGACGAGCAGGTCACCGTCTTCGCCGACCGCGGGGTCGCGGCCATGGTCGCCGACATCCGCAGCACCCTGGACGGCTTCGGCGTCCACTTCGACACCTTCTTCTCCGAGAAGACGCTGCACGAATCCGGCGCCCTGGAGAAGGCGGTCGCCACGCTGCGCGAGCAGGGGCACGTCTTCGAGACCGACGGCGCCGTGTGGCTGCGCACCACCGACTTCGGCGACGACAAGGACCGGGTGCTCGTCAAGGCCGACGGCGAGCCGACCTACTTCGCTGCCGACTGCGCCTACTACCTGGACAAGCGGGCCCGCGGCTTCGACCGGGTCGTGATCCTGCTCGGCGCCGACCACTCCGGCTACGTGGGCCGGTACAAGGCGCTGGTCGCGGCGATGGGCGACGACCCGGCGGTGAACCTGGAGATCCTCATCGGCCAGCTGGTCAACCTGGTCCGCAACGGCGAGCCGGTGCGGATGAGCAAGCGGGCCGGCACGGTGGTCAACCTCGAGGACCTCGTCGACGCGATCGGCGCCGACGCCGCCCGGTACGCCCTGGCCCGGGCCTCGGTCGACCAGCAGATCGACCTCGACCTGGACCTGTGGAGCCGCAGGACCAACGACAACCCCGTCTTCTACGTGCAGTACGCGCACGCCCGCATCTCCTCGCTGCTGCGCAACGCCGCCGACCTGGGTCTCGCCCTCGGCGAGGCCGCGGACGTCGACGTCGCCGCGCTGGGCCACGAGCGGGAGAACGACCTGCTCCGGGCCCTCGGCGAGTTCCCCCGGGTCCTCACCGCCGCCGCCGAGCTGCGCGCGCCGCACCGGGTCGCCCGGTACCTCGAGGAGCTGGCCGGCACCTACCACCGGTTCTACGACTCGTGCCGCGTGCTGCCCCGCGGCGACGAGGAGGTCACGTCGCTGACCACCGCCCGGCTGTGGCTGTGCGCGGCCACCGCGACGGTGCTGCGCAACGGCCTGGCCGTGCTCGGCGTGAGCGCCCCGGAGCGGATGTGAGAGCGCACCCCGCCGGACCGCTGCACGGCAACATCCAGCCGCCGACCGCGGCCGGTGCGCCGCCGGCCGAGCTCGGCGCCCTGGACCCGCAGGTGTGGCCGCGCTCGGCCACCCGGGTCGACGGCGAGCTGCACCTGGCCGGCCGCCGGGTCACCGACCTGGCCCGCGAGCACGGCACCCCGCTGTTCGTGCTGGACGAGGACGACTTCCGCGGCCGGGCGGCCGACTTCGCCACCGCGTTCGACGACCCGCAGCTGCCCGCCGACGTCCAGGTGCCGCGCGTCGTCACGTCGGACCCCGCCGAGGCCGAGTCGTTCTTCCGCACCCTGGTGGCGAACGGCCACGAGGGCGTGGTGGTGAAGGACCCCCGGGCGCCGTACGAGGCCGGACGCCGTGGCTCGGGATGGGTGAAGGTGAAGCCCGTCCACACGCTCGACCTGGTGGTGCTCGCGGTGGAGCGGGGCAGCGGACGCCGCAGCGGCCTGCTGTCGAACATCCACCTCGGCGCCCG
>CAKUMG010001693.1 GCA_934667465.1 uncultured Actinoplanes sp.
CGGCCACGCCGGTCAGCCGGTGCGCCGAACGATCCACGGTGACCTCGGTGGCGCGCATCAGCACCACCGGCCCCACGGCCAGGTCGCCGTAGGTCAGGTCGACGACGGCGGGTCCGGTGCTGGTGAGCACGGCGATGCTGACGTGGCGCAGGCGGCGCGGGTCGTGCGCCTCGGCGATCAGGGCCGCCGTGAAGCGCCTCCGCAGCGCGGCGACCGCTTCCTCGGCGGCGCGCTGCGAGCCGGCCGTCCAGACGTCGAGGTCCTTGGGCCCGGTGGCCGCCGCCCACTGGTCCGGCGCGTCCTCCGGCCCCTGCCACGCCCACGGCGAGCCGCCCGCGTCGAGCACCGCGGCGACCCCGGCCAGCACCTCGGCACGGGTCGGCCGCCCGCTGCGCGCCAGGCCGGCACTGATCTGCCCATGATCGGTCATTTGCCCCGATTATGGACCTCAGACGCGGGCCAGGGAGGCGGTATCGCGATCATCGCGGAGCCGGTCGGCCGAGAGCCGCAGGATCGTGTCGCGCCGGGCCACGGCCTCCGCCCCGGCCCGCTCGCGGGCGGTCGCCAGCTCACGCAGGCGGCCGCGGGTGCGGCGGTGCGAGCCGCGGTACGGGCGGTGGCCGAACGCCGCCGCGAGCGCGAGCAGGATCAGGAACGACGCCATCGCGTACGGCGCCATGTCCACGCCGCCGCGGGCGCTCGCCGCCGGGGGCAGGCCGCCGATCAGCGTACGCGATCCCGCCGCCGCACTCCGCCCGCTGACCAGCACGGAGGTGCCCGACAGCCCCGGCCGGGCGCCCAGCACCACCGTGTAATTCACCGTGCCGTTGTCGTCGGCCCGGACGTCCTTCCACGGGTCGCTGCCCACCCGCACCTGGGCCACCGAGCGCTTGCGGTAGCCGATCGCCTCGACGTGCAGCTGCTGCGTGGTCTCGGCGTAGGTGACCGTCAGGCCCGCGCCCGGCGACGGGAACGCGTTCTTCTTCCGCTCCGCCTCCGGCATCAGCACGAGGACGGCCACCGCGGCGGCCAGCAGGAGCAGGGCCACGACGATCCGGGTGCGCCGGCTGACGCTGCTGGGGCGACGGTCGCTGCCGATCTGGGACATGATCACAGCATGCGGCCCGTTTCCGCAGCTCGGGGCCGGTGTGACGGAACCTTGCGACGGAAATGAACAACTCTTGAGCCCGGCCGCCGATAAGCGCCTCGTGACCCCCGGAATCGGCCGGCTCCGCCGCCTGCTCGCCGTCGGCGCCGCACCCATCGCGGTCGCCGTCGCGGCGCAGAGCGTCGGCAACCTGCTGTTCCACGCGGTGGTCGGCCGCACGCTCGACCCTTCCACGTACGGCGCCCTGGGCGCGGTGCTGGCCGCCATGACCATGCTCGGCGTGCCGCTGGGCGCGCTGCAGACCGCGGCGTCGGCCCTGGTCGCGGCGCACGGGCCGAGCCGGGCCACGACCCGGCGGACGCTGCGCGCGGTCGGCCTGTGGTCGCTGGTGCCCGCCGCCGGCGTGCTGGCGTGCGC
>CAKUMG010001694.1 GCA_934667465.1 uncultured Actinoplanes sp.
CTCGTACGAGACGACGTCGCCGGCGATGCCGTCCATCAGCCCGTCGAGGTCCTTCGCCGCCGTCCGCTCGAACCAGCGGTCGTGCAGCGCCCTGACCTCCCGCTCGGCGGCTGCCCGGCCGGCCGGTTCCGTCAGGGGGAACGAGTGGTGTTCGTGGGCGACGAGCCACCGGCCGGCCTCCTTGCGGAGCCCCAGCGTGATCCGCAGCCGCTGATCGGGACGGCGCTCCAGGTCCTCGGGGGAGCCGCACCGTAACAGCAGGTGCGCGAAGGCCACGTCGGAACCGGCGGTCACCTCGGTGGAGACGATCTCAAACACGGCGCCGCCGGCCAGCCAGCGGAAGAACGGCGGCCACGCGTCCCGGTACGCGTCGATGCCCCGGATGCCGTCCTGCGGCGGCGGCACGTCGAACATGACGATGTCGTCGGCGTGACCGTCCAGGACACCCGGCAGGTCACCCGCCCGGATCGCGGCCGCCCAGCGCTCGATCAGCTCGGTGATGGACTTCTCGTGGTCCCGGTGCTGCTGCACATCCATGTGTGCCTCCTTTCACCGGTACAACCCGGCGCGGGCGGCAGATCCATCGCCGTTGCCGGAAAAATCTGCCGGCAGGCTCGGCGGCAGCCCGAAAAGCGCGAAATCGGCGTCCAGGAACGACACCACCTCGCTGACGGCCGCACCCCGCAGCGCCACGACGTCGAGACCGCCGGGAAGGTACGCGGCTCGCCGCTCATCCCAGCGGTACGTGCCGAAGGCGAGCTGCCCGTTCGCCGCCGCGGGCAGGAACCGCCACCGGGTGGTCAGCGGGCCGGCGAGCAGGAACCCGCGGATGGCCGGCCGCCCGGCGAACCAGGCCGCCACCGGCGGCATCGAGTACCGCGCGTCCTCGGAGAGCAACGCGACGACGGCGTCGACGTCGCCGGACTCCCACGCTCGCGCGTACCGCCGGGCCAGCTCCCGGACGGTCCCGTCGCCCAGCTCGCGCATCGTGGCCCGCTGCGTCGCGGCGGGCAACCCCGGCTGGAGGGCCGCACGAGCCCGTTGCATCGCGCTGTTGACGGCGCCCACGCTCGAGTCGAGCTGTTCGGCCACCTCACGCGCGCTGAACCCCAGCACCTCGCGCAGCAGCAGCACGGCACGCTGCGGACCGGACAGCCGCTGCAGGGCGGCCATGAACGACAGCTCGATGCTCTCCCGCGCCACTGCCCGCGCCTCCGGCCCGAGCCGCTCGTCCGCGTAGGGCTGCAACCAGGCGATCTCGGTGCCGGCTCCGCCGTCGTCGTCGAGCCCGGCGGGAAGCTCCCGGCGCCCCCGCCGCTCCAGCATCGACAGGCAGCGGTTCGTGGCGATCCGGAACAACCACGGCCGCACCGGCCCGCGCGCCTCGAACCGGCCGAGCGCCCGCCACGCCCGTACGAGCGTCTCCTGCACAGCGTCCTCGGCGTCGTGGAAGGACCCCAGCATCCGGTAGCAGTGCGCGTGCAACTCCCCGCGCACCGGCCCGACCACCGCGGCGAACGCGTCC
>CAKUMG010001695.1 GCA_934667465.1 uncultured Actinoplanes sp.
GGACGGGCGCGGCGGCGGGGATCCAGTTGCGCAGCCGGTCAAGGGTTGCGCCGGAGACACCAGGGAGGGCGTGGGCGCGCAGGTCGGTCGCGAGGGCGAGCCCGGCCAGCAGCAGGTCCGGTGCAGGCATCGCGGCTGGGCCGGTACGAGCGATGGCGGACAGGCGAGTGGCGGGCCAGCTGGCGCGTTCGGGGTCGGTCGGTGGGAAGGCAGCAGCGTGCCGCCATGGCGGGCCGTGCCGGATCTCAGCCGCTTCCCCAGCGATGACCAGCCGGGCCGCGACCCTGTCGTAGAGGACGGGGGCGAGGGCCTCGAGCCACACAGGAACCGGATACCGGTGCCGCTCCGCGGCGATCTGGCCGGTCAGCCACCGCAGCAGTGGATCGGCGATTTGGCCGCGGGCGACCGAGTGAACGCCGGTCGCACCAGCGAAGATAAGACGGTGGATGCCGGCCTCGCCGATCAGCACCGCAGCCAGCCCGAGACCCATCACCACAGGCTGAAGCAGTGGCTCACCGGATGGGGCGGCGTGCGCCAGCCACCAGAAGTCGTAAACGATCGGCGCGGACCTGTGCGTGGCAGACGCTGCGCGGTGTTGCGACGCCTCTCGCCGCGTCGCCGCTAAGACCACATCTCATTTGGGGGTGTTGAGTTTCAACATCACTCGTTGTACGGGGTGTGGGTGATGTGGAGAAGTACTGTCCGGATGCGTTGTGGCGGCTGGTGCAGCCGTTGCTGCCTGCGCATCCGGAAAGGCATCAGGGTGGTGGCCGGCGGCGGATTGATGATCGTGTCGCGGTCGCGGCGATCGCGTACGTGTTGCAGTCCGGGTGTGCCTGGGAGGCCCTGCCCGCGTCGTTCCCGATCTCGAGGGCGACGGCGCATCGCCGGTTCGCCGAGTGGGTTGACCAGGGTGTGAGGGAAGCGTTTCACCAGGCGGTCCTTGATGTGCTCGGTGCCGCCGGGAAGATCGACTGGTCGCGGGCGAGTGTGGATGCGATGCATGTGCGGGCTGTCAAAGGGGGGACCTGACCGGGCGCAGCCCGGTGGACCGGGGCAAGCCCGGTTCCAAGATCCATGCGGTCAGTGACCGTAACGGGCTGCCGCTCGCGGTGCTGTTGACCGCTGCGAACGTCAACGACCACACCGTGTTCGAGGATGTGGTCGAGAATCTGCGGGCGATCCGGCAGCCGCTCGGGCGTCCCCGCCGATGGCCGGAGAAGCTCCACGGCGACAAGGGCTACGACTACCGCTGCTGCCGCGAGGCACTGCGACGACGTGGCGTGATCCCGCGGATCGCCCGCAAGGGCATCGAATCCTCGACCCACCTCGGCCGGCACCGCTACGTCATCGAGCGATCCCTGGAATGGGTCAGCCGATTCCGGCGCCTGGCCCGCCGCTACGACCGCAAGGCTTCCCACTATCTCGGATTCCTGCGCCTCGCCTGCGCTCTGATCTGCTACCGCCGCGCAACCCGCCTCAACCTCCTGACCAGCAACAACCCCTAATGAGATGTGGTCTAAGG
>CAKUMG010001696.1 GCA_934667465.1 uncultured Actinoplanes sp.
CGAAGGTGATGTGGTGGATCATGCTGTGCAGCTCAGCGCGGCGAGCGGCGTCGCGGGCCGCATAACCGTCGGCGAGCGCGCGGGCGTCGTCGATGAGGTCGGCTGCGCCGTCATTGAGTCCTGTCCAGATGGAACGGGGCAGGGCGTGCGCGCGTGCGAACGTGCCGAAGGTGAGGTCACTGTACGAGTCGGTGATCTTGACGACGAGCTTGCTCTGCTCGGCGCGACTGGCCCGGGAGTAGTGCTGCAACGCCGCCCGGGCGTCGGCAGCGATACGCAGAGCCTGAGCGTCGTTGCCGGCGAAGCTGCGTGCGCTGCTCATGGACAGAGCTCCCATCGAGGTGATCAGTTCCGAGTTGGCCAGCGCCTCCGCGCGCCGATCCCCGCTGCGGCCGACCACCATCGCCAGGCCGAAGAAGATGAAGCCGGTGACGACCTGGGCAGCCTGAGCCATCCAGTCGCCCCAATGCCACGACGGGTCGAGCGCGTCCGCCAGCCATCCCAGGCCTAACGGAGGTCCCACCGACAAGGTGGCGGCCAGCGTCACGAACAGTGCGGTACCTCGCCGCCGATCCCGCCGCTCGACGTCCGCCGCCTTCGCCACCGTCATACCAACCTTCGCCGGGCAACTGGATGGGGCTGGATCTGCACTGCCAAGCTACATAGTGATGTCCAGAGAGGCTTTCGACGCGGCCGTGGCGGCCCAGCGCCGGCGGGTCCCGCAGATGGACCGGCCCGCGTTCGAGCGGGCGGTCCTGGTGCTGCACGGCTTGATCGAGACACTCGGGTTGGCAGACTTCGCCGGTTCGCTGGTTCAGGACGGCAAGCCGCGACTCCTGCTGCGCTTCGCCACGGCACCCGGGCTCGCCCACGGCGCGGTCCTCAAGGTGTACGGCGACCGCCCTCGCGGCGAGGGTCCGCTGCTCACCGCGTGGAACGCATGCGGGGTACCGACCCCGCTCGTGCGCCATGGCGAGGTGGCTGACAGCAGCTGGCTGCTGCTGGAATACCTGGACCTGGCCCCGATCAACCTCACCTCGCCCGGCGCGTGCGCCGCCATGACGGACGCGCTGGCCGGCTGGGGCGAGGTCATGCACGCCGAATGCAGCGAGGCGGCGCCGTTCCTGCGGCCGCTGGCCGGCGTGATGCTGCCGCGCTGGCGGCAGGCGGCCGGCGCGCTGCATCGCATCGGCCTCCCGGTCGAGCGCCGGTGGGCTGCACTGGCCGAGCGAAGCTACGCGCACGGACCGGTACGGCCCCTGCACGGCGACCTGGCCGCGGCCAACATGGGGATCGCCGCCGGACGGCTCGTGATCTTCGACGCCTCGGCCCTGGCCGGACCGGCCGCCTTCGACGCTGCACGGTGGGCGGCACGGCTGGCCCGCTTCGGCGTCGACCCTCGCGAGGCATACGAGCGCTGGGCCGAACGGGAAAGGCTGGAGCCGGCGGAACCATTGCTGGGCGTCGAGTGCGTGCTGGAGGCCGGCTCGCTGCTCGCCACCGACACGGCCTCGGCCAAGGCGC
>CAKUMG010001697.1 GCA_934667465.1 uncultured Actinoplanes sp.
GGCCTGCGTGGAGCCGCTCCGTCGCGCCTGCGCGGACCCCTCCGGGGCCCACTCGGCGCGACAGCCCGCTACGCGGGCGTGACGCGCAGCAGGAGGTCGTCGTCGCCGCCGTTGTCGGTGGTCACGTACAGCGCGCCGTCCGTCCCCTGGACGACGCTGCGCAGCCGCCCGTGGGTGCCGTCGAGCTCGGGGACGCGGAACTGCTCCTGCAGCGCGCCGTCGTCGTCCAGGCGCAGTGCCAGCACGCCCTGGGCCTTGAGCAGCGCGACGAGCAGCAGGCCTTCGTAGCCGCCCCACTCCTCCCCCTCGAGGAAGGTGGCCCCGCTGGTGGCCAGCGTCGGTTCGCCCGAGGACCAGACGGCGGGGACGGCGCCGCCGATCGCCGGGTCGGTCATCGGCACGCTCTCGTCGTAGCTGCCGTCGCCGTCGGGGTCCCAGCCGTAGTTGCCGCCGTCCTGCAGCAGGTTCACCTCGTCGTCCCGGTCCGGGCCGTGCTCGACCGCGAACACCTGGCTCGTCCCCGGCCGCACGGCCAGGCCCTGCACGTTCCGGTGCCCCAGCGTCAGCACCTGCCGCTCCCCGGTGGCCGGGTCGACGCGGAGCACCTTGCCGCCCAGCGACTGCGGGTCCTGCGGCACGCTGCCGTCGGCGGTGTCCCCGGTGCCGACCAGCAGCGTGCCGTCGGGCGCGAAGCGCAGCCGGCAGCCGCCGTGCCGCCCGGACCCCTCGTTCAGCGGGATGCCGCCGACCAGCGGGTCGGCCACCCGGGTCGCCGACGACCAGTCGGGTGCCGCCGTCCAGGCGACGACGACGATCTCGCCGTCCTGGCTGCCCTGGCAGCTGTAGAACCGCCGGTCGTCTGCGAAGGCGGGGTCGAGGGCCAGGCCCATGAGGCCGGTCTCGCCGTCCGCGAACAGGTCGTCGAGGTCGGCGTCCACCGTCCGCGCGCCGTCCGGGAGCACCGCGGTGAAGCCGCCACCCCGCTCGTCCACGAGCAGCGTCCCGTCCGGGGCCTGGACGACGTCCCACGGGTGGTCCAGCCCGCCGGCGACGACGGTCACGTCGAGCGCAGGTGCACCTGCTGACGACGGCGGGGCCGACGCTCCCGGCTCGGGTGCGGCGTCCTCCGGCTGCTGCGAGGTGCACGCAGTGATCAGCAGCAGCATGACGGCCCCCATGCAGGGTCCCGCCGCGAGCCTGCGAGCGGTGGGGGGCATGGGGGTCCTCTTTCAGCTGGTGCGGGTTACCACGTAGTCGCACAACGCGGACAGGGCGTCCCGCACGTCGCCGGCCGGCACGCCGGACAGACTGGCGCGGGCCCGGTCGGCGTACTGCGCCAGGACCTCGTTGGCGCGCTGCAACGCCGCGGAGGAGCGCAGCAGCTCCAGCGCCTCGGCGTGCTCGTCGTCGTCGGTGACCGGGCGCGAGACCAGCTCGCGCAGCCGCGCGTCGGCGGGGTCGTCGCCGGCCAGCGCGAAGAGCGCCGGCAGCGTGGCGATGCCCTCGCGCAGGTCGGTCCCCG
>CAKUMG010001698.1 GCA_934667465.1 uncultured Actinoplanes sp.
GTTCTGGACCCACGAGAGCGCGTTCGACGTCCGGCACGTCGGCGGCTCGCTCTACCTCGGCCCCGCCCCGACGCCCGAGGGCCGGCAGCGGGTGTGGATGCGCGCCAAGGGCGCGGTGCCCGCCGACCAGCTGCTGCACCGCGCGCTGCTCGCGTTCGCCTGCGACCAGATCATGCTCGAGCCGGTGCTGCGCCGCGCGGGGCTGTCCTGGCTGACGCCGGGCCTGTCCGTCGCGAGCCTCGACCACGCCATGTGGTGGCACCGGGACGTCCGGGTCGACGACTGGCTGCTGTTCGACCAGGACAGCCCGTCCGCCCAGGGCGGCCGCGGGCTCGGCAGCACCCGGGTGTTCGACCGGTCGGGCGCGCTCGTCGCCACCATCGCCCAGGAGGGCATGGTCCGGGTCCCGACCGCCTGACACCACGGGCCGCGGACCGTCCCGGCCGGCGCGGTCGCTCCGCTGGCGGGGCCCCGGGCCGCGGTGCACAGTGTCCCGGTGGTGAGGCTGCGACGGGTCCGGATCGACTCCCCGGGGTGGACGCGGCGGCGTGCCGGGTCGGGGTTCTCCTACCTCGACGTGGACCGGGTGACGCGGATCGACGACCCGGTGCACCTGGACCGGATCGTCGCGCTGGCCATCCCGCCCGCGTGGCAGGACGTGTGGATCAGCCCGTGGCCGAACGGGCACATCCAGGCCGCCGGGCTCGACGACGCGCAGCGGCGGCAGTACCTGTACCACGAGCAGTGGCGGCGGCGCCGCGACCGGCTCAAGCACGAGCACGTGCTCGACGTCGCCCGCCGGCTGCCCGCCGCGCGCCGGTCGGTGCGGCGGGACCTCGCGCTCCCGGGCTTCCCGCGGGCCAAGGCGCTGGCGCTGGCGTTCCGGCTGCTCGACCTCGCGTACTTCCGCGCGGGCGGCGAGGGCTACGCGCAGAAGAACGGGTCGTACGGCCTGGCGACCCTGCGCCGCGAGCACGTGCGGGTGCGGGGCGAGCGGACCTTCTTCTCCTACACGGCGAAGGGCAGCATCGAGCGCGAGGTGGAGCTCACCGACCGGCCGACGGCCACGGTGGTGCGCCACCTGCTGGAGCGGCCCGAGGGCACGGGGGAGGAACTGCTGGCCTACCAGGTCGAGGACGGCTCCTGGCGGGACGTCACCAGCAGCGAGATCAACGCCTACCTCAAGGAGATCAGCGGCGCGGAGATCACCGCCAAGGACTTCCGGACCTGGAACGCCACGGTGCTCATGGCCGCGAAGCTGGCCGAGGCGCCTCCGCCGACGTCGAGGACCGCACGGAAGAAGATCGTCACCGCCGCCTACAAGGAGGTGAGCGAGCAGCTGGGCAACACCCCGGCGGTCTGCAAGGCCAGCTACGTGGATCCCCGGGTGGTGGACCACTACGAGCACGGCGAGACCGTCGCCCACGCGCTGGAGGCCGCGGAGGAGGCGGACGCCGACCGCGACGTGCAGCGGGTGCTGGAGCAGGCGGTCTGCCAGCTGCTCTCGGCCTAGCGGAAGG
>CAKUMG010001699.1 GCA_934667465.1 uncultured Actinoplanes sp.
CCTGGGTCTACCTGCCTGCCTCTGTGCACCACGCGGCCATTCTGCTGACCGGGCTCCCGCGGACGGCGCGCGGGGTGGCCCCGAACGGTCAGGCGGCGGTGCTGCGCAGCCGGTCGAGCAGGCCGACGTGCCAGTCGACGTCGACCCGCCGCCCGCTGGAGCCGCGCGGCCGGACCAGGTCGAAGCGGACCAGCTCCGGGTCGCGGCCGGGCGCCCGTACGCGATGTTGTCCGCGATCGACAGCGAGAACAGGAACGGCTCGTCGGGGACGATCCCGACCTGACGCCGCAGCGACTCGAGCCGCAGCGCGCGCACGTCGTGGCCGTCGATGGTGACCTGCCCGGACGTCGTGTCGTAGAAGCGGGCGAGCAGCCGGCCCAGCGTGGACTTGCCGCTGCCGGTCGCGCCGACGACCGCGACCGTCTCGCCGGCGCGGACGGTGAGGTCCAGGCCGTCGAGGGCGAGGGTGCCGTTCGGGTACGCGAACCGGACCCCGGTGAAGCGGACGTCACCGCGCAGCGGCACGTCGAGCGCGTCCGGGGCGTCGACGACGTCGCTCGGGGTGTCGAGGATCTCGTAGATGCGGCCGGCCGACGCGGACGCGCGCTGCCCCAGCATGATCATCATGCCGAGCAGCCGGAACGGCGGCTGGAGCATCAGCACGTACGAGTTGAACGCCACGATGGTGCCGACTGTCGTGTTCCCGCGGATCACCATCAGACCGCCGACCAGCAGCACCAGCGCCAGCCCGAGCCGGGGCAGGTTGTCCAGCACCGGGTTCCAGCGGCTCCGGATCCGCGCATCCTGCAGGTACGCCCAGCGGATCCGGTCCGCGGCGGCGGCGAGCGCCCGCAGCTGGCGCCCCTCGGCGGCGAACGCCTTGACGATCCGCACGCCCTGGACGTTCTCGTCGACGATCATGGCGAGGCCGGCCAGCCGGGCCTGGATCAGCCAGCTGACCGGGAAGATCGCCTTGCGCATGCCGACGCCGAGCAGCCCGATGAACGGCATCGTGGCCATCGCGACCAGCGCCAGCGGCACGTCGATCGACAGCATCAGCCCGAACGCGACCACCGCGATCAGGCACTGCACGATGATCGACGGGCCGAACGCCAGGTACATCTGCACGGCCCGGATGTCGGAGCTGGAGCGCGACATCAGCTCGCCGGACTGCACCCGGTCGTAGAAGCCGAACGGCATCCGGACCAGATGGGCGTACACGATGGTGCGCAGGTCGTATTCGATCTCGTAGGCCGTGCGCAGCAGGTAGAGCCGGGCCAGATAGTTGATCAGCCCCTGGAGCAGGGCCAGCCCCGCGATGCCCCAGGCATAGATCGACAATGAGGCCGTACGCGCGACGACGGCCTCGTCGATGCCGAGGCGCAGCAGGTTGGGGATCTGCACCTGCACGATCAGCCCCGCGAAGGAGAGCACGAGCGAGGTGATCAGCAGGACCCGGTGCGCCTTGACCAGCGGCAGCGCGCGGCGGAGCCAGCTCTTGCCCGGGTCGGGGTCGATC
>CAKUMG010001700.1 GCA_934667465.1 uncultured Actinoplanes sp.
GTCCGGGGTCTCGCGCCCCGCCGCCCGCCGCCGTGATGAGATGGGCACATGGTGCAGCAATGGGCGATTGTGCTTCCGGACGAGCGGCTGAAGCAGGAGCGGCTCTACCACCACGACTTCGTGGAGCTCGCCGACGTGCTCGCCGAGATCCCGGCGTCGGCACACCCGGAGCTCGGCGACGAGATCGTGCTGGTCACGGACGAGCCGACGCCGCGCGCGGTCGCCACCGGCCACATCGGCGGCCTGCGGAAGAACGACGAGGACGACCGCCAGGTCGTCTACTCCCGCCGCGCCTTCGACCAGCCCCAGCCGGCCGGCGCGCTGACGCTCGACGGCCCGGTCACCCGCATCACGCCGGCCGAGTTCGCCGCCGTGCTCGACCGCTTCGGCCCCCCGCTCGAGCGCAGCACCTGGCTGGTCAGCGTGGACCTGCCGATCGAGGCCACCACGCGCGCCGAGGCCGTTCGCCTCTTCTGGTCCTACGTCCGCGAACTCGGCCCCGCCGAACTCCCCGCCTTCGTCTCCCCCGCCGGCGACGAACTCGCCATGCAGGCCTTCGTCCTCGGCGAGGAGACCAACCTCGACCCCGAGGAAGACGACGAGGACTGACCTTTCCTCGGCCCTCGGCCGGGATCGCTCCGGCCGCCCCGCCCGAGCCTTTTTCGCTTCTTTTGCTCTGCTTACTGCGCTCAACTTTGCACCGTTTGGCGTGATGGGGCCGCGCTGACCTGTGCTTTTACTGCTTCGCGCGCGGCTGCCCTGTGAATCTCGCACGTCTCGCGATGTCGACGGCCCCGCCGGAACTGATCTCGCGGTAACCCGCCGGATCGTGCCCCGGCCGCTTCATGCCGGCAGCCTCGGGAGCGGTGAGAACCGATCCGCCGCTGGCGGTGCGAAGGCGGGGCCGTTCGCCGTTGGTGGTGCGAAGGCGGGGCCGTTCCTGCGCCAGCGGCACCCGGGCGGTGCGGAGACGGGCCGCGCTGATGACCCGCACGTCCGGCCGCTTCGCGTCGGCAATCCGGCCGCTTCGAGTCGGCAATCCGGCCGCTTCGAGTCGGCAATCCGGCCGCTTCGCGTCGGCGATCCGGCCGGGACCGAGGGCCAGCCGGTAGCGCCGGAACCCCGCCCGGCCGCATGTGCGCCCCACAATAGCCGCCAGCAGGCAAAACGCGACCGCCGTACGCAAATTTGACTCAGGTAAGCAGAGCAAAGGATGCGGAGGAGCGAGGGTGCGGCCGGCGGCAGCGGGCGCGGCGAGCCGCCGCCGGGGCCTGCGGGCCCGGGCGACGGCGCACGCCGGTGAGCCGGCGGATCAGGGAGGCCGGTGGCGTCGGTGGGCCGATGGCGGTCAGCGGCCCTGGAAGGTGGGCTTCTCCTTGTGGACGAAGGAGGTGGTGGCGTTGCGGTGGTCGGTGGTGGCGCCGGTGATCGCCTGGGCCTGGGCCTCGGCGGCGAGGGCGTCGGAGAGCGTGCCGGCGGTGCCGACGGAGAGCTCGCGCTTGATCGCGCCGTAGGCGAT
>CAKUMG010001701.1 GCA_934667465.1 uncultured Actinoplanes sp.
AGAGGCCGTCGGGCCAGAACCCCTGGTCCAGCGTCGCGAGCGAGAAGACCGGCTTGCCGTTGAGGACGAGCTTGGGGAAACCGCCGACCTTCTGTACGCCCACCGTGCGCAACCCGAAGTAACTGCGCACCGAGTCGGAGCCCAGCGTGACGTCCAGGTCGTAGAGGTACGGGTCGTCCGGGCTCCACAGGTGCGGGTCGGTCACCGTCAGCTTCAGTGCGGTGTTCGACTGCCCGGTAACCGTGCCGACCTTGCGCCCCCGCTTGTCACGCGCGGTGGCGGTCACCTTCGCGGAAGCGGAGGCGGAGGCGGAGGACTTGACGCGTACGGTGACAGAAGTCAGATCCGGCGTCAGGATCACCTGGTCGATGGCGGCGGCGGTGACCGGCTCGAGCCAGACGGTCTGCCAGATCCCCGACGACGGCTCGTAGACGATGCCGCCCGGGTTGAGTGACTGCTTGCCCTTCGGCTGGTTCGGGCCGGTCAGGTCGGTGACCCCCACGATGATCTCCTGCGGGCCGCGGCCGCGCAGCGCGCCGGTGATGTCGGCGGTGAACGCGGTGTAGCCGCCGGTGTGCTCGGTGACCAGCGTGCCGTTGACCCAGACCTTCGCCTGGTAGTCGACCGCCCCGAAGTTGAGCTTGATCCGCTTGCCCTGCCACGCGCGCGGCACGGTGACCAGCTTGCGGTAGAACATGTGGTCCTCGCGCCGTTCGATGCCGGACAGCTGCGACTCGACCGGGAAGGGCACGGTGATCCGCTCGGCGAGCCTGCGGCCGGGGACGGGCTGCTCGCCCGCCTCGGCGCCGGCGAACTCCCACGGGCCGTTGAGGTTGAGCCAGTCCTTGCGGACCAGTTGCGGCCGCGGGTACTCCTGCAGCGGGCGGTCCGGGTTCACCCGGTCGCCCCACGGGGTGGTGAGCCGGTGGGCGGAGGTGTTGCCGGCCGAGCGGATGACCTGCGGCACGGTCTCGCCGCCGACGGTCAGGCCGCCGGTGCCGTCGTAGCTGACCCGGACCCGCTGGTTCTTCTGCACGGGCACGCCGAGCGTCACGACCACCTTGGACGGGTCGCGGCGGTCGATCCTGGCGTCGGTGACCGGGAACGGCGTGGTGTCCACCTCGACCGTCAGGTGGTCCTTGAACTGCGCGAGCGCCGTGACCCGGGCGTCGAAGTCCGCGGTGAGGGTCCTGCCGTCCGTACCGACGGTGAACGTCGCCGGGAAGACCTGGAACCCGTCCGGCGGGGTGAACGCCGACTCCGGCACGATCTGCTTCGCCAGCCCGGCGCCGGCCCAGCGCAGATAGAGGTTCGCGCCGCCGACGTCCTGGAACATCTCGATCCGGACGGTACGGGACTCGCCCGCGACCAGGCGCACCGGCGCGCTCGTCTGCTCGACGTCCCAGTCGCCGACCCAGTGGTCGATCACCGGCTGGTCGTCGAGGAAGAACCGGAACCCGTTGTCGCCGATCATCGAGAACGTGTAGTCGCCGGTGGCCGGCGCGGTCAGCTTGCCGG
>CAKUMG010001702.1 GCA_934667465.1 uncultured Actinoplanes sp.
CGCGGTGATCGCCAGCCGCTACCTGTCCGGCTCCGCGGAGGCCGAGGTCGGCGGCGACTGGTACGACGTGATCGTCACCCCGGACGGCCGGCTGGACCTGGTCATCGGCGACGTGGTCGGCAAGGGCGTGCACGCGGCCGCGGCCATGGGCCAGCTGCGCAACGCGCTCCGGGCGTACCTGCTGGAGGGCTTCGACCCGGGCGAGGCGCTGACCCGGCTGAACCGGCTGGTGGACAACCTCGGGCGGCGGCAGTTCGCCACCGTGGTCTGCGTCCGCTACGACCCGGAGCGGCGCGACATGTGGTTCGCCAGCGCCGGGCACCCGTCACCCGTGGTGATCACCACTGATCTCGACGTCGCGTTCCTCTACGGCACCGCGCCGGGGCCGCCGATCGGAGCGCTGCCGCAGGCCACGTACCGCACCGGGACGGGGCGGCTGTCGGTCGGCTCCCGCCTGCTGCTCTACACGGACGGGCTGATCGAGGACCGGCGGCAGGACATCGACGCCGGGCTGGAAGCGCTGCTGACCGACGCGGCGCGCCCCGCCGACCACGTGGAGGACCTGATCGACGCGATGCTGCGCCGCGTGGCGGACCAACCTCGGCACGACGACATCGCGCTGCTGGTGCTGGAGGCGGCCGAGCCGGACCGGATGGAGCTGCGCCTGGAGTCCGACCCGACCCGGCTGTCCGTGCTGCGGCGGCGGCTGGACGATTTCCTGGGCGCGCACGGCGTACCGGAGAACGAGATCTTCGACTTCACCGTGGCGGTGTCCGAGGCCGCGGCGAACGCGATCGAGCACCCGGTCGCGCCGCGCGCACCCGTGGTGGACGTGACCGTGCGGATCGAGACCGCCCCGGACGGCACACCGGCCGCGGTGGAGGCGACTATCCGGGACACCGGCGGCTGGCGGCCGGAGGGTGAGGCCGGCTTCCGCGGGCGCGGGCTGGCGCTGATCCGGGCGCTGGCCACGCTGACCGTGGAGCGCTCCGAGTCGGGCACCGCGCTGACGCTGCGCCGCCCGCTGGGTTGATCAGGTGGTCAGCCAGGGCTGGTCGCCGAGGCCGGAGATCTCCAGCACGCGGCGGACCTGGCGGGACGGCAGCACGGACAGCCGGCCGGCGTAGTGCTCCGCGATCCGGACCAGCGCGTGGATCGCCGCCGAGTCGAAGAACGAGACCGGGCGCAGATCGAGCGTCAGGAACGCGGCCCGGGAACCGGTCGCGGACGCGTAGAGCCGGTCGGCCGTGGACATGTCGACCTCACCGGACACGCGAACGCTGAGCCGGTCTCCGTCGACGTCGATGACGGCGGAGAACATCGGTTCGGCGCCCTGGTGATCCACGCCAGATACGATTTCACAGCGCCGGAGGCGGTGGCAACAACCTCCCACTCCATCCAGTGAACGCACAGCTTTCCGCGATCTCCGCGGCGCGGCGATAGGCTTCCGGCATGACCGTTCGCGCGCCTATCACCCCGGGCACCGTCACGCCGTGGCGGCAGGTGCCCACCCAGAT
>CAKUMG010001703.1 GCA_934667465.1 uncultured Actinoplanes sp.
GCGCCCGACCGCCGTCCCCGCCCGCGCCCGGCCGTCGCCGCCTGGCCGCCGTGTGGCCGCCGCGATCCGTGCCGGGTCGCGTCCGCGTGAAGCGGCGCGTGGGCCCGGGAGCCCGTCCAGGTGGTGGGTGGTGTGGGCCCGGTACCCGTCCGGGCGGAGGGCGGCGGCTTCGCGGTTCGCGCGAGTAATGCTCGCATAACGGATATGTTGGACACGTGGGGAGCACCATCCTGCTCGTGGAGGACGATCCGGACATCCAGCACCTGGTGTCGTACAAGCTCGGGCGGGCGGGGCTGGATGTGATCGCTGTGACCGACGGGATCGCGGCGCTGCGCGAGGCGCGGGCCCGCCGGCCGGACCTGGTGCTGCTCGACGTGCGGCTGCCGCGGATGTCCGGGCTCGAGATCTGCCGGGAGCTGCGGGCCGGCGCCGTCACCGCGCGGACGCCGATCATCATGCTGACCGCCCGGGCGCGGCCGCAGGACATCGAGCAGGCGTACGCCGCCGGGGCCACCGACTACGTCGTGAAGCCGTTCAGCCCGCGGGACCTGCTGGCCCGGGTCGAGCACGCGCTGGCGCGGGTCGCGTCCTGATGCTGGCCCTGTTCACGTATGTCATCCAGGTGCTGCTCGCCGTCGTCGTGGGCACCGCCGCCGGGATCGTCGTGGCCCGGCTGATCCGCGGGCACCGGCAGCGCAGGCGGGCGCGGCTGGCGGCGGGGCCGCGCCGGGCGCTGCTCGCGTTCGTGGCCGACAACGGCGAAGAGGGCAGCCACGACCTGGTCGCGATCCCCGAGGACGCGTGGCGCGCCGCAGAACCGCACGCCCTCGCCCTGCTCGGCAAGCTGCGCGGCGAGGCGCACCTGGGACTCGTCTCGGTGTTCCTGCGGCGGGGCATCGCCCGTACGGCCATGATCCGTCTCCGCTCCCGCAGCCGCGTCCGCCGAGCCCGCGCCGCGCAGGTGCTCGGCGACCTCGAACTGCGCCAGGCCGTCCCGGAGCTGTGCCGGTTGCTCGAGGACCGGCACGCCGAGGTCCGCGTCGTCGCCGTCCGCGCGCTCGGCCGGATCGGCGACCCGGCCGCCGCCTGGCGGATCATCGCCAGCCTGGACCGGTCCGACCCGCTGCCGTCGCTGCTGGCCAGCCACACCCTCGTCCAGCTGGGCGCGGACGCCGAGGTCACCATCTCGGCGGCTCTCGACCACCCGCAGGCCCGCGTCCGCGCGGTCTGCCTCGACGCCCTCGGCCTGCTCGGCGCCACCGCGTCGGTGGACCGGATCGCGCGCAGACTGAAAGAAGACACCCATCTGGTGGTACGCGTCGCGGCCGCGACAGCCCTCGGCAAGCTCGGCACCCGGTCGGCCCTCGAACCGCTGACCCTGGCGCTGCACCATTCCCGGCCCACCCCGCTGCGGGCCACGGCGGCCCGGGCCCTCGGCGACCTCGGCGCCCCGAAGGCGGTGCCCACCCTCGCCGGCCTGCTCGACGACGACGCGTTCGCCGTGGCGCACGAGGC
>CAKUMG010001704.1 GCA_934667465.1 uncultured Actinoplanes sp.
AGGCGTACGAGCTGCCGTCCGAGCCGGGCAACGGCTATCTGAAGCTGGACACCACCAACCTGGTGCGCTTCAAGTCGGCGTACGTCTCCGGTCCCTACACCGGCCGCGGCCCGGCCCGCAACAGCGTGGCCGAGCAGGACCGCACCGAGCTGGACGTCGTGCCGTTCACCACCCGGCAGTCGGAGCTCCGGCACGACCTGGTCCGCGACCGGACCGCCGAGCTGGCCGAGGCGGTCGTGGAGGAGCCCGAGAACGTCACCGGGCCGAGCCTGGCCGACGTGCTCCTCGAGCGGCTGGCGGGCTCCGGGCCCCCGGCCCGCCAGGTGTGGCTGCCGCCGCTGTCGTCGGCGCCCAGCCTCGACTCGCTGCTGCCGAGCGTCGTGCCGGACCCGTACCGCGGCATGACGGTCGACGACCCGTCGGCGCAGGGCCGGCTGCGGGTGCCGGTCGGCATCGTGGACAAGCCGCAGGACCAGCTCCGCGAGCTGCTGACGGTGGACCTGGGCGGCGCGGACGGCCACGTGGGCATCGCCGGCGCGCCGCAGAGCGGCAAGTCGACCCTGCTGCGCACCCTGATCCTGGGTCTGGCGCTGACGAACACGCCGCAGGAGGTGCAGTTCTACGGGCTGGACTTCGGCGGCGGTGGCCTGTCGTCGATCGCCGGCCTGCCGCACATCGGCTCGATCGCGACCCGGATGGAACGCGACCGGGTGGTGCGCACGATCCAGGAGATCGGGCAGGTCATGGAGCGCCGGGAGGCGGAGTTCGCGGCGCGGGGCCTGGACTCGATGCAGTCCTACCTGGCGGCCCGGGCGCGCGGGGAGATCGACGACCCGTTCGGGCACGTGTTCCTGGTCATCGACGGCTGGTACACGATGAAGCAGGACTTCGCCGAGCTGGACTCCCGGTTCCAGGAGCTGGCCTCGCGTGGCCTGTCGTTCGGCATCCACGTCATCATCACCGCGACCCGCTGGTCGGAGATGCGGACCTGGCTGCGCGACGTGATGGGTACCAAGCTGGAGCTGCGGCTCGGTGACTCGATGGAGTCCGAGGTCGGCTCGCGCAAGGCGCAGACCGTGCCCAACCAGACCGGCCGCGGCCTGACCTCCGACGGGCTGCACTTCCTCGGCGCGCTGCCGCGGATGGACGGCAGCACGGCGGTGGAGGACCTGGCCGAGGCGACCAAGGCGGTCACCGAGGAGATCAACACGTTCTGGACCGGCCCGCCCGCGCCGGGCGTCCGGATGCTGCCGACCCGCCTGACGGTGGAGCAGCTCCCCGAGCCGGAGCGCGAGTTCAAGGTCTGCCTCGGCCTCGACGAGCAGCGCCTGGCCCCGGTCTGGCACGACTTCATGGCCACCCCGCACCTGATCGTGCTGGGTGACAACGAGACCGGTAAGTCGAACGTGCTCAAGCTGGTGCTGCGGGCGATCCAGCAGCGCTACACCTCGGAGCAGGCGAAGGTGGTGCTCGGCGACTCGCGGCGTGACCTCGACGTGGTGCTGCCCAAGGA
>CAKUMG010001705.1 GCA_934667465.1 uncultured Actinoplanes sp.
CGGACGTGCTGGGCAGCCGACGGGCCGTAGAACGCGCCCGGTGCGGCGAGGATGCCGCGCTCGGCCAGCCAGTCCACGGTCTTCCAGCAGTCCTCGTCGCGGGTGGACCAGAGATAGAGCCCCGCCGCCGAGTGCTCGATGCGGAACCCGGCACCGGTCAGGGCCGCGCGCAGGGACTCGCGGCGGGCCTCGTAGCGGGAGCGCTGCTCCGCGACGTGGGCCTCGTCCTCGAGCGCCGCGATCATCGCCGCCTGCACGGGTGCGGGCACGATCATGCCGGCGTGCTTGCGGACCGCGAGCAGCTCCTTGACCACGGCCGGGTCACCGGCGACGAAACCGGCCCGGTAACCCGCGAGGTTGGAGCGCTTGGAGAGCGAGTGCACCGCGAGCAGGCCGGTGTAGTCGCCGCCGCTGATCTCGTCGGAGAGCACGGAGAGCGGCCGCTCGTCCCAGCCGAGGGAGAGGTAGCACTCGTCGCTGACCACCAGGACACCGCGCTCCCGGCCCCAGGCGACCACCTTGCGGAGGTGGTCGGGGGGCAGGACGCGGCCGGTGGGGTTGGACGGCGAGTTGATCCAGAGCAGCTTGACGCGCCGGTCGGGGCCGACCGCGGTGAGCGAGTCCGAGCGGAGCACCTCGGCGCCGGCCAGGCGCACCCCGACCTCGTAGGTCGGGTAGCAGACCGACGGGATCACCACGACGTCGCCGGGCCCGATCCCGAGCAGCGTCGGCAGCCACGCCACCAGCTCCTTGGAGCCGATGGTCGGCAGCACCCCCGGCGTGCCGGTGACGCCGCACTCGCGGGCCAGCCAGCCGGAGATCGCCGCCCGCAGCGCCGGGGTGCCCGCGGTCAGCGGATAGCCCGGCGAGTCCGACGCGCCGGCCAGGGCGGCGCGGACCGCCGCCGGCACCTCGTCGACGGGCGTGCCGACCGACAGGTCGACCAGGCCGTCCGGGTGCGCGGCGGCGACCGCCTTGGCCGGTTCGAGCAGGTCCCAGGGGAAGTCGGGCAGTGCGGCCGACAACACGGTCAGTGCTCGCCCCTCGGCGCCTGAGCAGCCACGAACGTCGCGTCCTTGGCGACCTTGCCCATCTTCGACGCACCGCCGGGAGAGCCGAGGTCCTCGAAGAACTCGTAGTTGGCGTTCGTGTAGTCCTTCCACTGCTCCGGGACGTCGTCCTCGTAGAAGATTGCTTCGACCGGGCAGACCGGCTCGCAGGCACCGCAGTCGACGCACTCGTCGGGGTGGATGTAGAGCATCCGGTCGCCCTCGTAGATGCAGTCCACCGGGCACTCGTCGATGCACGCCTTGTCGAGGACGTCGACGCAGGCCTGGGTGATGACGTAGGTCACGGTGGTTCCTCCCGGAGGACGTGCGGGCAGCGGTCCGGCCCCCGCCGGTCCGCGCGTGTCGCCCGTCAGTATGGCCCCGTCTCCCCCCGCTCGACGCGACGGGTGGACGCCGTGCCCCGGTCGGGGTGGGAGGCAGGATCGGCCGGCGTGGGACAGAGT
>CAKUMG010001706.1 GCA_934667465.1 uncultured Actinoplanes sp.
CTTCTCCTCCGTCGGGTTCACGGGAGCGGGGTCCGGCGCCGGGAGCTCGTGCGTAGTGCGACCAGGCACGACGACTCCCGCCTCGTACGTGAGGGTGCGCACCTTCTTGTGGTCGAGCGCGTTGAGCACGAAGGCCTTGTGCCCGCCGTACACCAGGCGCTCGATCCGGTCGGTGTCCGCCTTGGTCGTGAGGCCGTACAGGGTCGCCCAGTAGGTGCTCGTGGTCCACGCCTGCGAAGCCAGGCTGTCCGCGATCTTGATCGCCACCTTCTCCGGCACCCTGGCCATCTTCGGCGCGGCCGCCGGGAAGTCGCCCAGGTTGAGCTTCGCGAGGTAGGGCACGGCGTTCTTCGCACTCATCCGGTCGAGCATGCTGGTCTGCGAGAGCGCGTCGCCGAGCAGGTAGGAGGCGATCAGGTACAGGTGTGCCCGCAACGGCCGGAGCCCCTCCACCGGCTGGTTCCGGGTCACGTCCGGGTCGGACATCGTCGCGTCGACGAACGCGCTGATCAGGGGGTAACCCTCGGCCCAGGCTTCGGCCAACGTGCTCACCGGCTGGTCCAGGGGCTTCGGCGCCTCCTCGAACAACGCCGGGATCGCGGAGGGCAGGATCCCGGCGGTTGCCTGCACCGCGAACTCGTACTTCGTGTCCTGCTGCAGTCTCCCCAACGCGGTGAAGATCGCCTTGATCGGAATATTGATCTTGGCGACCGTCCACGTGCTGAGCTCGTCGAGCACCGTCCTGATCTGCGCCGCGGGCACTCCGGCATACATGCCGGCAGCGGGCGCCGGGACGGGCACGACTTCGTCCTTCGCCCTGGTGGCGAACTTCCCGGAGTGCTCGACGATCGCGCGCGCCTGATCCCCGAAGGTCATGTTCGAGCCGTCGCTGAACTCGTCGACCGGCGGCGTCTCGTACTCCAGCTTGGTGATACAGACGTCATTGGGCGTCTGCGTCATCTTCGGGTCCTCGACATAGCACGACTTCAGGTGGGAGAACAGGATCCTCCCCATTGCCTGATAGCCCGCCACGTCGGGTTTGATGGTGAAGTAGCCGTTGCTGCCGACTGCCGTGTCGATGTCGCGGTAGCCGCCCAGCGTGAAGGAATAGATTGCTTTTCTGTCAGCCAGTCCATGCGTGTCCTGGAACGTCGGCACGGCCAGCTCAGCCTCGAAACCGATCATTCTTTACGTTAACCACCGCGGCGGGCTGATCGGCATGGCCTCTTCGGTCGCGTGCAGCCCCCTCGCCCCCGGCCGTTCATCTCCCGGCCGCACGCCCCGCCTCGTCGTCACAGCGACAGGCAATTGCCCGGATCTCGCCCTGCTTCACCACCGGTATGCGGCGCCCGCGGTGTCGGTGAGCCACGCCTGGTCGGCGGCGGCATCCCAGGCGACGTCCTCCGCGCACTGCGTGGCACCGCGCCCGGCCGTTGGGTCCGCGGTCGGCCGGCGGTCGGCTCGGCCGGTGGCGAAGGGGCGGTGGCGCGGCGTGGGTGGCTCAGCCGGGGCC
>CAKUMG010001707.1 GCA_934667465.1 uncultured Actinoplanes sp.
CTCCGGCACCGCCGAGACCGCGGAAGTGGTCGCGGCGCTGACGGCGGCGGGCGCTGACGTGGTGCAGGCCGGACCCTCTGATCCGCTGCCCGCCGATGTCGCCGGTGTGGTCGTGGTGACCGACGCCGCGGACCCGTCGGCCGGCTGGTCGCTGACGGCGCTGCTGCAGTCGACGGCCGGTTTCGGCGGCCGGGTGTGGGCCGTGACCCGGGGCGCTGTCGCCGTGGGTCGCTCGGAGACGGTGTCCGACGTTGCCGCGTCGGCGGTGTGGGGTGTGGGCCGCGTTGCCGCGCTCGAACACCCACGGCTGTGGGGCGGGCTCGTCGACCTGCCCGCACAGCTGGGGGAGCGGGAGGGTCGTCGTTTCGCCGCGGTCCTGGCCGGTGGTGCCGAGGATCAGGTGGCGGTGCGCCCGTCGGGGGTCTTCGCCCGCCGGCTGCGGCGTGCGACGCCGGCCGGTGTGGTGCCGCAGGTGACCTTGTCGGGCACGGTGCTGATCACCGGTGGCACGGGTGCGCTCGGCTCGCGGGTGGCGCGGTGGGTGGTGCAGCGTGGTGCGACCGGGGTGGTGCTGCTGTCGCGTCGCGGCGTGGCTCCCGATGCGCTGGTGGCGGAGTTGACCGGGCTGGGTGCCGAGGTGTCGGTCGTGGCGTGTGACGTCGCCGATCGGGAGGCCCTCGCTCGGGTCGTGGACGGCATCGACGACCTGACCGGTGTGGTGCACGCCGCCGGGGTGTCCGCGACGGAGAACCTGCTCGACACCGCGCCGGAGGACTATGCGGCTGTCGTGTCGGGCAAGGTGTCCGGCGCGCTGCACCTGGACGAGCTGACCGCCGGCCATGATCTGGAGTTGTTCCTGGTGTTCTCGTCGATCGCCGGGGTGTGGGGCAGCGGGGGACAGGCCGCGTACGCCGCGGGCAACGCCACGCTGGACGACCTGGTGCAGTCCCGTCGCGCGGCAGGCAGGGCCGGCACCGCGATCGCCTGGGGCCCGTGGGCCGACGGCGGCATGGCCGGCGCGGCCGGCGCCACCGACTACCTGGCCCGCCGCGGCCTGCCCGCGATGGACCCGGAGCTCGCGATGCAGGCTCTCGGGCTCGCCGTCGACACCGGCGACGTGACGACGACGGTCGCAGACGTCGACTGGGCGCGCTTCGCCGGCACGTTCGCTACGCAGCGTCCGGCGCCGCTCTTCGGCGAACTGACCGTCACCACGGAGACAACCACGCCCGGTGACCGCCGGGAGCTGTCGGGGCTGCCCGAGATCCTCGCCCTGGTCAGGGCGCAGACCGCGGCGGCGCTCGGTTACGCCGGGGCCGCGCAGATCGAGGCGGACACGGCGTTCCGCGACCTCGGCATCGACTCGGTGACCGCCGTCGAGGTCCGCGACCGGATCAACGCGGCGACCGGGCTGCGGCTCGGCTCGTCGCTCGTCTTCGACCACCCGACCCCGCAGCTGCTCGCCGCCCACCTGATGCAGGCGCTCGGCACCGCGGGACCCGCCGGCACTCCC
>CAKUMG010001708.1 GCA_934667465.1 uncultured Actinoplanes sp.
GCCCGTGCCCGGCGGCGAGGCAGGCGGACCCCTGGACCCGGCGATGGCCGTGGTCGTGCTCGACGCCGGCCCCAAGGCGATCTCGTCCCGCGAGGCGATGCGCCGCACCGTCGAGACGTCGCCGTTCTTCCCGTCCTGGACGGAGTCGACCGAGCAGGACGTCGCGCTCATGCTCGACGCCGTGCGCGCGGGCGACCTGCCGGCGCTCGGCGCGCTGGCCGAGTCCAACGCGCTGCGGATGCACGCGACGATGCTCGGCGCCCGCCCGCCGGTCCGGTACTGGACCGCGCACACGGTCGGCGTGCTGGACCAGGTGCAGGCGCTGCGCGCGGGCGGCCTGCCGTGCTGGGCGACGATCGACGCCGGCCCGAACGTCAAGGTGCTGTGCGCCGGGCGCGACCTGCCCGCCGTCGCCGAGGCGCTGTCCGAGGGCGGCACGCGCCGCGTCGTGACCGCGCGGCCCGGGCCCGACCTGCGCGTGACGACCGGAGGTGCCTCGTGACCGCGCCCGCCGGTCCCGTCGCGCCCCCCGCGGCCCCCATCGAGGTCAGCGCCCCGGGCAAGCTGTTCGTCGCCGGCGAGTACGCCGTGGTCGAGGCCGGGTACCCCGCGGTGCTCGTCGCCGTCGACCGGCACGTCACCGTGCGGCTGGCCCGCGCCGAGGGCGCCGGGTCGATCGCGTCCGACCAGTACGGCCGGCTGCCGGTCGTCTGGCGCCGGGACGGGGGCCGGGTCGTGCTCGACCACGACAGCCGCCCGTTCGACTACGTGCTCGCCGCCATCGACGTCGTGGAGCGGTTCGCCGCCGAGCAGGGCCGCGAGCTCGGCTTCTACGACATCACGATCACCTCCGAGCTCGACGACCAGTCCGGCCGCAAGTTCGGCCTGGGCTCGTCGGCCGCGGTGACGGCGGCGACCGTCCGCGCGCTCGACCGGTTCTACGCCCTGGACCTGCCCACCGAGCGGCTGCTGCGCCTGGCGCTGCTCGCGACGGTCGCGGTGAACCCGATGGGCTCGGGCGGCGACGTCGCGGCCAGCCTGTACGGCGGGTGGATCCGGTACGCCGCGCTCGACCGCGAGTGGCTCCGCACCGCGCAGGCCGCCGCCCGGGAGTCCGGGGCCGTGCGCCCCCTGACGGCGCTGCTCGAGGCGGACTGGCCGGGCCTCGCGGTCCGGCGGCTGCCGACCCCGCGCACGATGCGGCTGGTCGTCGGCTGGACCGGCGTCCCGGCGTCGACGACCCGGCTGGTCGAGCGGATGCAGTCCCGCAAGGGCGCCGCGGAGGCGCACTACCCCGACTTCCTCGCCGCCTCGCGGGAGTGCGTGGATGCGCTGGCCGACGCCATCGAGCGCGACGACGCCGCCGCGGCGAAGGCGCAGATCCACCGCGCCCGCGGCCTGCTGACCTCGCTGGCGCGCGCGGCGGGCGTCGACATCGAGACGCCCGCGCTGCGCACGCTGTGCGAGACGGCCGAGAGCGTCGGCGCCGCCGCGAAGTCGTCCGGTGCGGGCG
>CAKUMG010001709.1 GCA_934667465.1 uncultured Actinoplanes sp.
GTCGGCATCGGCGCGGTCAGCCCCACGACCGGGCGCGCCCTCGCCTGGAACCCCACCCGCGCCCGCGGCGTCGGCGTCCGCGCCTTCCACGTCGTCCCCAACGGCCTCCTCGTAGGCTCCGACACCGACCAACTCGGCAAGGAATACCACGGCCGAGTAGGAATGTTCCCGCTCTCCTGACCCTGCCCCTCCCGTAATCGCACCCACCTCGCGCCCGCGTCTCCCCGCGCCCGCGCAACCACTATCGCGATTCGCCCGGCAATGACTTGAGCCCGTTTTCCGGCATTCGCGGGGTGTGCGAATGTCGGAAAACGGGCTCAAGTCATTGCCTGTCAGGGGCGATCGCGCCCGACGAGCGAAGCGAGTTAACCAGATACAACAGAGTTAGCCAATTACAACAGAGCGCCTTCGTCGTGGAGCCAGTCCACGAAGGAGGTGGCGACGGCAGCGCCGCAGTCGAGCATCTCCGCCAGGAGGGCGTCGTGGGCGCCGGAGGCGAGCGGCACCTGGAGCTCCGCATAGATCGGGAGCTGGCCGCGCTCGGTCGGGTCGCCGATGTAGGCCTTGCAGAAGCGGCGGGTGTGGTTCCACTCGTTGACCACGCGGTAGGCGCGGTCGGCCCAGTCCGGCGGGACCGTGGCGTGCGGGCGGGCGCGCATCACCAGGATCTCGTCGTCGGGGCCCTCGAGGGTGAACAGCACGGCGTGCCGCTCCCACATCGCCAGGAGGCTGCCGCCCCCGTCGGCGAGGAAGCGGATGTCGAGCAGGTCGAGGGCCTTGCCGATCCGGGCCAGGTCGACAGGGGCGACCAGATCGGGCTCGTCGTCGGGGACGCGGGTGGCGGGTGGCACCACCAGACGCTCGGGTTCCCGTTGCGCCGGCACACCGACGCGGCTCTGCAGGGCGACCTCGCCGCCGTTCTCGGGTTCGTTGTCCCCGGAGGATCCGGGTCGCCATGACCACCACGGCATCGTTGTGCACCTCCCCAGCAGGTCAGCCGCCGGACGTAGCGGTGGACCCGGGGGCGACGGTACCCGTACAGCCCGCAGAGGTCATCCCCTCCAAGGGTGGGCGCGACCGGTCGACCGAGTGACCATCACCCTTTCGGGTGACCCCCTATAGGCAAAACGGTCAAATCTTGGACCGGCTGTAGCCACGCGACTCCATATGGTGCAGAAAGTCCCACCCAGCGTCCCGCTACGCACACGCGCGCTGCCGGGATGTCACGGCCCGCGGGGCCGAGGAAGCCCATCCGGGAGATCGCCTGGACGAGCCGCTGCGACACCGGGACCGGGTCGCCGCCGGGCGGCGTCACGACGAGGGCCACGTGGTCGAGCAACGCGTCCCGGACCGCCCGCTGGCCGACCGAGCGGCCCGCCAGCCCGCCCTCGGAGACCTCGCGCAGGGTGCCCGCGGCGGCCTCGGCCAGCCGGGTCAGCTCGTCGGCGGCGACGGCCTCGACGACCTGTCCCCCGGCCGGCGGCAGCGCCCAGCGCCAGTCGGCGTCCCGG
>CAKUMG010001710.1 GCA_934667465.1 uncultured Actinoplanes sp.
CCCATCCACCAGCACCTGTTCTCCGCGCGTCTGGACATGGCCGTCGACGGCTTCGCGAACGCGGTCGACGAGGTCGACGTCGTGCGGGTGCCGATCCGGGAGGACAACCCGATCGGCAACGGGTTCGCGCAGCGCAAGACGCGCCTGACGCGCGAGTCGGAGGCGGGCCGGATGGCCGACAACCTCGTCGACCGGCACTGGGTCGTCTCGAGCACCGAGGCGACCAACCGGACCGGCCGCCCCACGGGCTACGCGCTGTATCCCGAGGGCAAGCCGGTCCTGCTCGCCGACCCGTCGAGCGCGATCGCGCACCGCGCCGCGTACGCGACGAAGCACCTGTGGGTCACGCAGTATGCGGACGGCGAGCGCTGGCCGTCGGGCGAGATCGTGAACCAGAGCCCGGTCACGGGTCCGCTGCCGGGGGTGCCGGGGTTCGCGGCGGCCGATCGCCACCTGGACGGCGAGGACGTCGTGCTGTGGCACACGTTCGGCCTCACCCACTTCCCGCGCGTGGAGGACTGGCCGGTCATGCCCGTCGACCGCACCGGCTTCACGCTCAAGCCCGTCGGATTCTTCGACCGCAACCCCGCGCTGAACGCGCCGCTGTCGACGTCGGCGCACTGCGCGACGCCGGCCGACCCGGGTTCGGTCGCAAGCTCGGGCAGCCGTTCCGGCGAGGACGCCATGGCGGGTCACGGCGTCGGGTCGCACGGCGGGTGCCCGCACTGCACCACGGGCCAGGGCGCCTGCACGTGCCACTGATCCTGTCGCTCGCGATGATCGTCCCGGGGGCGGTGTGCGTGGCCTGTGCGGCCGCCACCCGCCCTCGGGCGTCCATCACGGCGGTGGTCGGCGCCGCGGTGATGCTCGCCGCCATGGTCGCGATGGCGGCGGGAGCGCTCGGCACCCCGATCGCCTGGACGGTCGCCCTCGTGCTGCTCGCGGTGACGGGAGCGGCAGCACGACGGCTGCGTCGCGGCCGGTCGGACACCGCATCGCACGAGGCGTTCGACTGGCACCGGCCCGTCGGGATCGTGGTGATGGCGGCACTGATCGCGGGCATGGGGGCGGGCCCCGCGGCCGCGTCCGGACACGCGCATGGGCAGGCGGGCGGCATCCCGTCGTCCGGGGCGCTGCCGCTCGCGGCCTTCGCCTATGTGGCCGCCCTCGCGGTGTGGATGCTCCGCCACCGCCGAGAGCTGTCCCCGCGCCACGCGGCGGAGGGCGCCAGCATGGCGGTCATGACGCTGGCCATGGTCCTGGCGTGAGCGAGCGCCGGGCGGCCGACGCCGCGCGTCAGCGCTCGGCGTCGCGCAGCTCGTCCACCACGAGGGTGTCCTCGTGGATCGTGCCGTTGCGGTAGGCCTGCCGGCCGACCATGTGCGCGCCGAGGGGCGCCGTCGCCAGCTGGATCAGCACGACGGGAACGCGCGAGGCGACGACCGTCCACGACCGCAGCGACAGCGCCACGGCCGTCGCGAAGAGCAGCAGCCCCAGCACCTGCGGCTTC
>CAKUMG010001711.1 GCA_934667465.1 uncultured Actinoplanes sp.
ATCACGGTGCTGTTCCGTACCGCGTCGGCGAGGGTGCCGGCCGCGTCGGCGCCCTGCGCGGCGAGCGGTGCGGTCCGGCCGGGCGACCGGTTCCACACCGTGGTGCGGAATCCGCCCTGGAGAAGCGCGGCGGCCAGGGCACTGCCCATCGCGCCGAGCCCGAGCACGGTGACCTGAAGCGGTGGCGTCGTCGTCATGCATCGATTTTCTGGATCGCCGTTATGCTGCACCAGTACCGACTAACAAGTGGGGTACTCACCTTCGAGTAAGCCGAGGGCACATGGTGCGGACAGCGCGACGCGGACCGTACTTCTGCGGCATCGACGCCGCGATGGACGTCATCTCCGGTAAGTGGAAGGTGCTGATCCTGTGGGAGCTGCACCACCACGGCGTGCGACGATTCGCCGAACTGCGGCGGGGACTTCCCGGGGTGAGCGAGAAGATGCTGATCCAGCATCTCCGGGAGATGGAAGAGGACGGCCTCGTGCGACGCGAGGTGTATGCGGAGGTGCCGCCGAAGGTCGAGTATTCGCTGACCGAGGACGGCGCCGCCCTGAACGACGCGCTGGAATCGCTCGGAGCGTGGGGCACCGACCGCATGGGCGCTATCGGCGCCGAGAAGGTCACGCCGTGACGCCAGACGGTGTCGCTTCACCCTGAAGGAATCCCTCGCCGGCCCACGCGTTTGGGTGTGTGGCTGCGGGCCGGCCGGGGCCGCCGGAGTTATGCTGGTTGGGCATGACCGATTCACCGCAGTCACGCCGTGACGCCATGCCCCCGATTCCTGCCGCTCCCACGTCCGATGTCGACCGGCACGTGGCCGCCTACGGCGCGGCCTTCGCCACCGGGTCGAGTGCCGTGGTCGACCGGTTCTACGAGCCCGACGCGATCCTGGTGCCACAACCCGGAATGCCGGTGAGCGGTACGGACGAGCGTGCGGCCGCGTACCGGCATCTGCTCGGGTTCGGCGTTCCGATGGTCGCGGAGACCAGGCAGCTGTACGTCGCGGGCGACATCGCACTGTCGATCGTCGACTGGTCCATGCGCGGCACCGCCCGCCAGGGCTACCCGCTCGACCTGAGCGGTGCCGCCGCCGACGTCCTGCGCCGCGGCGCCGACGGACGCTGGCGCTATCTCGTCAACAACCCGTTCGGCACCGGAGCCTGAGCGGCCGGGTACCGCGGGCTCGGGCGCGCCGTCGACGCACGGCGGCCATGACCGCCGCCGGGACCGTCAGTCCCGGCGGCGCGCCTCGACCTCGGCGCCGGGCGCGTCCGTCATGCCGGGCGGAACACCCGGTCGAGTTGCGCGTCGATGAGGGTCAGCGCCTGGTCCGGACGGTACAGGCCGACGAGGATCGGGCCGACCAGGCCCTGGGTGAGGAAGTAGAGCGCGGGTGCCTCCACGTCGGGGTCGACCCCGTCGCGCAGTTCACCCAGCCGGGCGGCCTCGCGGAAGTTGGCGACCGACACCGCGAGGAGGCGCCCGTATCCGTCGCGAAGCTGTTCG
>CAKUMG010001712.1 GCA_934667465.1 uncultured Actinoplanes sp.
GCCCCGGCGTGCTCCGCCGCGCGGTGATCGCGGAGCTGGTCGTGACGGCGATCGTGCTGGGCGTCACCTCCGCGCTGGTCCAGATCGCTCCGCCGCGCTCCGCGGAGGCCGCCCAGTCCGCCGCCTCGACCACCCAGACGATCTCGCAGACGGTCGCCGACGACACGGTGTCCCTGCAGGTCGACGTCTTCCCGGCCACGGTGGGCAACAACTCCCTGCACCTCTACGCCTACACGCCGCAGAACCAGCCGCTGCCCGTCGTGGAGTGGTCGGCCACGGCGTCGCTGGCGGACAAGGGCATCGAGCCCATCCAGGTGTCGCTGCTGCCGATCACCGACTTCCACGCGATCGGCGACATCGCGCTGCCGGTGGCGGGGGAGTGGACGTTCAAGTTCACGGCCCGGACCAGCGAGATCGACCAGTCGAACCTCACGATGACCGCGAAGATCTCGTAATCCCGCCGTCCGCTTGCGCGGCCGGTCCGGCTTCTTGCCGGGCCGGCCGTTTCTTTTGCTCGGGGTCCGCTTTCGACGCCTTCCCGCGGCTGGCGGTGGCGCCTTCCCCCGGCGGGCTGTGGCGCCTTCCGGGGGCGGCTTCGGGGGCGGCTCGTGCGCGCTGCGGGCCGCGCTTGCGCAGGTGGCGCCACCCTTTTCGAGGACTAAGTAACTGTTTATCCATTTTGGTGTTAATTCGGTCTGTATGGTCCTGCGCAGTACACGCGAGATGGGGGAGATCGACATGCGGCTGTTCCGCACGATCCTCGGGATGCTGTTGCTGACCGCCGGACTGCCCGCGCTGCTCGCCGGGGCCGCGTTCTGGGCCGCGATGCAGCACCGCGACGCGGGCGGAGCGTTCACCGGCACCATGCAACGCGTCGCCACCTCCGGGTACGCCGTCGTGGTCGACGACGTCGACGCGCTCCTCGACGCGGACGCCCCGTTCGTCCGGGCCGGCGACACCCGCCTGCGCATCACGGCCGACACCAGCCAGGGCCCCGCCTTCGTCGGCATCGCGCCGCGCGACAAGGCGGCCGCCTACCTGGCCGACCTGCCCCGCATCGCGGTCTCCTCGATCGACCTGGGCACCGGCGCCCTGCCGATGACCAGCAAACTCGTCCCCGGCACCCGCGCACCCGAGCAGCTGCCCGGCAAGGCGGGCATCTGGCTCGAGGCGGGCCGCGGCTCGATCGCCTGGAACCCGGCCGAGCTGCGCGGCACCGCGTACAGCCTGGTCATCATGAACCCCGCGGCCCAGCCCGGCGTCCGCCTGGAGAGCTCGGCCGCGGTCAGCCCCGGCTGGCTCAACCAGGCCACCTGGGGCCTGCTCACCGCGGGCACCCTCCTGGTCATGATCGGCATGATCGTCCTCGGCTGGCCGTCGCGCCGCCGCGAAGTGGTCTACGTCGTCGAGCCGAGCCAGGTCCCCGAACTGATGGCCCGCATCGGCTCGCCGCTGCCGCTGAGCCTCCTCCCGGCTAAACGGCCGGCCGGCGCGCACCGCCCTAACA
>CAKUMG010001713.1 GCA_934667465.1 uncultured Actinoplanes sp.
CCGCCCGAAGTGCCTCCACCGTGGTGAGCTGCCACGGCACCGACAGGCCGCCGAAGGCGTCGCCGACGACGAGGTCCCGCTCCCCCGCCGGCTCCTCCGCCAGCCCCACCCGGCCGTCGGCCACGTCGACGCGCAGGGCGTCGGAGGTCTCCAGGCCGAGCTGCTCGCGGTCGATGTCCACCACCCCGGGATCGACCTCGACGACCCGGCTCACCGTCCCCGGCCGCACCTCGGCCAGGTAGCGGGGCAGCGTCAGGCCGCCTCCCCCGACGTGCAGGGCGGACAGCGGCTCGTCCGCGGTGAACGCGGCGTCGGCGACCGAGGCGATGGCCCGGACGTACTCGAACTCCAGGTGCGTCGGGTCGTCCAGGTCGACGTAGGAGTGCCGCAGGGTGTCCAGCACCAGCACGCGTCCGGACTCCCGTTCCGGATCGGCCACGACGCGGGCGCAGTGGTACGCGGTCTCCTCCTCGCAGGGTGTCGGGGCCACCGCGGCGAGCAGCGTGATCGACGCGACGCCGGCCGAGATCCGGCCGACCGCGGGCAGCAGGTCGACGCGGCCGGCCAGCACGCTCAGCCCGGAGCGGTCGTGCCGGTCGACCAGATCGGACCGGCGCACCACCGCGCGTACGTTCGCGACCGCGCTGACCGCGGTGACCGGCCCGATCCGGGCGGCCATGTCCGGTGCCTCCGGCGGTAGCGGAACCACCGTGTCGCCCTGCCCGGCCGGCTGGACGCGCAGCAGGTTCGTGCCGAGCGCGGCCAGTTCCGCGGCGAGCGCGGCGCCGCTGGACGCGGGGATGCCGGTGACGATCAGCATGGTGGCGATGCCGATCGCGATGCCGAGCGCGGAGAGCGCCGCGCGGGCCTTGCGGGTGCGCGGGCCGAGCAGCCCGAGCCGCACGACGTCGCCGGGACCGAGCCTCATCGCGCGTCCTCCGCCTCGATGCGGCCGTCGCGGATCCGCACCCGGCGGGGCAGCCGGGCCGCGATGTCCCGGTCGTGCGTGATCACCGCGATCGTCGCGCCCTCCCGGTGGAGCTGTTCCAGCAGCGCCAGCACCGCCTGGCCGTTCGCGGTGTCCAGCGCGCCGGTGGGCTCGTCCGCCAGCACCAGGTCCGGCGTGTTGACCAGGGCCCGGGCGATCGCCACCCGCTGTTTCTCGCCGCCGGAGAGCTGATCCGGCCGGTGCCCGAGCCGGTGCCCGAGCCCGACCCGGTCCAGCGCCTCCGCGGCCATCGGCCGCCGCCGGCGCCGGGGGACGCCCGCGTAGAGCAGCCCGGTGGCCACGTTCTCCACCGCGCTGAGCCCTTCGGTGAGATGGAACTGCTGGAACACGAAGCCGAGCCGGCGCCCGCGCAGGTCGGACAGCTTCCGGTCGGACAGCCGGGTCACGTCGTCGCCGGAGATCCGGACCGTGCCGCTGGTCGGCATGTCGAGCGTGCCCATGATGTTGAGCAGCGTGGACTTGCCCGAGCCGGACGGCCCGACGATGGCCAGCAGCTC
>CAKUMG010001714.1 GCA_934667465.1 uncultured Actinoplanes sp.
CGTCTATCGATCCGCAGCTGCTCGCGCTGGCCGGACCGTGGTACTGGGGTCCGAACCCGTACGTGCTGCGCCCGGCGGCGGACGGCTGGCTGGAACTGTCCGCGCTGCGCGGCGGCGGCACCCGGGCGACCCGGCTGCGCCCGGACCCGGACGGCGGCTGGACCGGGCTGAGCGGCTACTTCGACGGGGAGCGGCTGCGGGTCGAGCGGGACGCGTCCGGTGCGGTCACCCACCTGGACATCGGCACGTTCGTCTTCACCCGGCAGCCGTACGATCCGGCGTCGCCGATCCCGGGCGGCGTCGACCCGGCGGGCTGGCGCGGCGCCGACTGATACGACTTCCGTGTACCGGCCGGCCGCACTTTCCACCGACGCGGCGCCGGCCCTCTCGCCGCCACGCTGGAGCGGACATCACAGCACTCGAGAGGGAGTGGACATGACGTACTCCGGCTGGTTCACCCGCGTCGCCGCGTACCTGGTCGACTCGGCCGTCGCCGCCCCGTTCTTCCTGGCCGCCGGCCTGCTGGACGGCAACCGCCCGCTCTACTACGGCCTGGCCGTCCTCGGGTTCGCGGTGTGGGCCTACAACCGGTGGTGGCGGGCCGGGCGCACCGGGCAGAGCTGGGGTCGCGCGCTGGTCGGGATCCGGCTGGTGGGCGCGGACACCGACCGGCCGATCGGTCCGCTCCGGGCCGCCGTCCGGGACTTCGCCCACCTGCTCGACGACGTGATCCTCTACGTCGGTTACCTGCTGCCGCTGTGGACCGCGAAGCGCCAGACGGTGGCCGACCGGGTGATGCGCACGGTCGTGGTCAGCTGACCGGGCGGCGGCTGCGGACCGCCGTCACCGCGGCCAGCGCGACCACCACGGTGGCGAACCCGGCCAGCGCGATCTCGGTGGACACCGCCGCGGTCGCGAAGCCGAAGCCGAGGATCGGGATGGACAGGCCGAGGTATCCGGCGAGGAACAGCCCGGCCAGCGCCTCGCCGCGGGTGGCCGGCTCGGAGAGGCTGAACACCGTACCGACGGAGCCCTTGAACAGCAGTCCCGCGCCGGCCCCGGCGGCCACGCCGCCGATCAGGAACAACGGCAGGCTGGGCAGCCAGACCGCGACCGTGGCGGTGATCAGGCCGGCGCTCAGCGAGGCGAGGCCGCCGAGCACCTGGCGTCGCGCGGCCGTCCGGGCGAAGACCAGCTGTGCGCTCACCGCGCTGCCGAACGTCAGGAACGCGACCAGCCCGGCCAGCGCCCGCGACGGGTGTCCCATGGTGCCGCCGACGAATCCGGGCGCGACGGACGCGAACAGGCCCAGCACCGCGAACGCGGCGAACGCCCCGATCGCCACCGTGACGAAGCGGCCCCGGGCGGCGGCCGGCACGGCGACGCGCTGCGGCCGGTACGGCGCCCGGGACGGGGTGACCGTCTCCGGCAACACCGTCCGCAACCCGTCCACCAGCACCTCCACGGGGGGCATCACGGTGATGCGCGGGAGCCGCAACGTGTCCG
>CAKUMG010001715.1 GCA_934667465.1 uncultured Actinoplanes sp.
GCCCCGACCTCGACGCCGTCGTCGAGGCGGTCAAGCCGTTCTGGGAGGCCGGGTTCACCGACATCGCCCTGGTCCAGGTGGGCGACGAGGGCCAGTCGGAGTTCCTGGAGCAGGCCGCCGGTCCGCTGCTGGAGAAGCTCCGCGCGGCGGCCGGCTGAGGGTCACCCCCGCTCAACCCCGCAGCTTCTCCAGCCGCTGGCGCAGCAGCGGCTCGCGGTGCGCGTTGCCGTGCAGGTCGACGTACCGCTCCTCGAAGACGGCGAGCAGCGCGTCGTCGGTCAGGTGCGCCTGCAGCGCCCGGACCACGGCCACCATGTCGACCGGCACATCCATCGGGTACGGATGGAACAGCGCCCCGTTGCCGGTGACGATGAGCCGGCCGTCCGGGCACAGGCTGGACAGGGAACCCACATCCGCCATGTCGTACTCCCCCTCATGCTGCCGCCGGATCGTGCACGCGTCGTCGCAGCCCGATTACGGGGGTCACGGAGGGCAAGTTCATACCTGGTTTGTTAATTGTTCAGTGCTCGCGTGTGTCCGGCGTGTTGTGCCGACGAATGCGCAGGTCACCGGCCCGCGAACGGTTACCGGGAGGTTGCCGTCAGGCCGCGGCGAGCTGGTTTCGGCCACCACGCTTGGCGAGGTAGAGCCGGGCGTCCGCGCGGTCGTAGAGCTCCCGCCCGGAGGCGCCGGCCCCGCACTGGGCCAGGCCCATCGACAGCGTCACCCGCAGTCCGGGCGCGATCTGGTGCCAGTCGCGGGACAGGATCACCTGACGGATGCGCTCCGCGACCACCCGGGCCTCGCGCTCACCGACCGCGAGGAACATGGCGAACTCGTCGCCGCCGAACCGGATCGCGACCTCGTCCGCCCGGCAGTGCGCACGCAGCACGGCCGCGATCTCGCCGAGCACCCGGTCGCCGACGCCGTGCGAATACCGGTCGTTGATGCCCTTGAACTCGTCCACGTCGATCAGCAGCAGCGAGCCGACGTCGTTCAGGTGCTCCATCCGGCGGTCGAACATCCGCCGGTTGCCGAGCCCGGTGAGCGCGTCCGAGCTGGCCGCGTGGTCCGCGCGGGAGCGGGCCGCCTCCAGCTCCACCCGGCGCATCGCCTGGCGCAGCATGGTGCGCCGGTCCAGCCGCAGCCGCCACAGCGACTCGACGTGCAGCCGCAGCGCCGCGAACACGGTCTGGGTGGCCTCGCCCGGCGACTCCCGCAGCGCGAGCTTGGCCAGCTCGTACCGGTAGAGCAGCCGCTGCGAGGCGAGCACGGCGAGCTCCAGGCCGGCCAGGAACTCGCGCCGGGCGCCGCGGAGGTCGCCCCGGTCGCGCAGCACGATGCCGTGCGCGAGGTGCAGCAGGCGCGCCTCGTGACTCTGGCCGGTGTCCCGCATCTGGACCAGGAGCCGCCCGACCGGGCCCATCGCCTCGTCGTACCGGCCCTGCTTGGCCTCGCCCAGCGCGAGCAGCGCGAAGGCCAGCGGCGAGTCGATGTCCTGGTC
>CAKUMG010001716.1 GCA_934667465.1 uncultured Actinoplanes sp.
GCCTGGACAGCCTGCTCGCGCAGCGCTACCCCGACTTCCGGATCCTGGTCGTCGACAACGCGCCCACCACCGACGCCACCGCCGAGGTGGTCCGCTCGGCCGCCCGCCGCGGCCCGGTCGACTACGTGCTCGAGCCCAAGGCCGGCCTGTCCTTCGCCCGCAACGCCGCCCAGGCGGCCGCGCCCGGCGAGATCCTGGCCTGGATCGACGACGACGAGCGCGCCGACCCGGACTGGCTCGCCGAGATCGCCCGCGCGCTGGCCGACCACCCCGAGGCCGACGTGGTCTCCGGCGTGATCGTCCCGGCCGAGCTGGAGACCCCGGCGCAGCTGTGGTTCGAGCAGTTCGGCGGGCACAGCAAGGGCCGCGGCTTCACCCCGGACGTGTTCAGCCCGGCCACCGCGCACCGGCAGAGCCCGCTGTACCCGCTGCCGCCGTTCGGCACGGGCGCGAACATGACGTTCCGGCCCGGCGTGATCGAGCGCATCGGCGGCTGGGACACCGCGCTGGGCGCCGGCACCCTCGCCATGGGCTCCGAGGACACGCTCGCGTTCACGAAGGTGCTGGTCGGCGGGGGCACGATCGTCTACCAGCCGAGCGCGGTCACGTTCCACTACCACCGGCGCGACCTCGCGGGGCTGCGCAAGCAGATGGTCGGGTACGGGACCGGGCTGACCGCGGCGTACACGAGCCTGCTCCTCGACCGTCCCGCCCTGCTGTGGCCGCTGATCAAGCTGGCACCGGGCGCGCTGCGCGACCTGACGGGCAAGGACAGCCTGCGCGTCTCGACGCTGGAGGACGACTTCCCGCGCGAGCTGCTGGGCGCCAACCGCCGGGGCATGCTGGCCGGGCCGCGGGCGTACCTGCGGGGGCGGCGGGCCGCTCGCGCGCTGGTGCGCACCGAGGCCGCGACGCGGGGCAGCCGCTGATCGTGCGGTTCACCGGACATCGGCCGGGAAAGCGGGCATTCTCGGTGCATATGGGGCTGTCGCGCGCGATCCGGCAGGCCGCACCTCGGGGGGCGGCGGTCGCATGCTGACCCCGTCCTCCTCCTCGGACAAACCAGACAAGTCAACCCCTGCCGAGGGTACGTCGGACAAGCGCGCGGACGCCGCCGGGCGCGACGATCCGGAGGCCACTGCCGTCATCCGCCCGGCCGCGCCGACGCCGGGCTCGCCGGGTGACGCGGCGCCGGAGGATGACCCGGACGACGCGGCAGCGGCGGGCGAGCCGGACCACGCGGCAGCGGCGGACGACCCGGACGCCACCGTTGTGGTGCGGCCGGCCACGCCTTCGTCCTCGCCGTCGCCCGCCCCGGACTCCGAGCCTTCCAAGCCTGCCGAGCCCGCCGATTCGCCGGAGCCGGCTGCCGTCGCGCCCACAGCCGACCAGACGCAGGTCATCACGCTGCCCGCCGCGCCGGACGAGACCCAGGTCATCGCGACCCCGGCGCCGGACCAGACCCAGGTCATCGCCACTCCGGCGGCGGACGCGACCCAGGTC
>CAKUMG010001717.1 GCA_934667465.1 uncultured Actinoplanes sp.
CGACCGGCTGGCAGCGGCGGTCGCCGACTACGTGCGCGACCCGCTGGCGGCCCTCGAGGCCGGCACCCGGGCCCGGCGGGGCGCGGAAACCCACGACCAGCGGCTGTACGAGAAGCTGGCCCGTCTCGGCTGGCTCGGCGCCGGCGGGATGACCGACGCGTGCGTGTTCCTGGAGGAGACGGCGTACGGCATGCTGCCGATCGGCGGCTACACCACGTCGCTGATCGTGGCCGGCGCGGTCGAGCGGTTCGGCACCGACGCGCAGAAGCAGCAGATCAGGGCCGGTCTCACCGGCGGCCGCACCTTCTCGATCTCGATGTCCGAGCCGGACGCGGGCTCCGACGTCGCCGCGCTCGCGTGCAAGGCGATCCCGGACGGCGACGGCTGGGTGATCGACGGCCAGAAGACGTGGTGCTCCAACGCCCACTTCGCGGACACGATCCTGCTGGTCGCGCGCACCGGCGGCGCCCCGGGCGACCACGACGGGCTCACCATGTTCCTGGTCCCGGCGGACACGCCCGGCCTGCGGATCAGCGGCATCGACACGATGGGCGGCCGGGACGTCAACGACCTGTGGTTCACCGGCGCGCGGGTCGGCGCGGACGCCGTGGTCGGCACGCCGGGTGCCGGGTGGAGGCAACTGATGGCCGGGCTCAATGTGGAGCGGCTGATCCTCGCCGCGGTCATGCTCGGCACCGCCCGGCGCGCGTTCGACGACGTCCTGGCGTATGTCCGGGACCGCCGGCAGTTCGGCCGCCCGATCGGCAGCTTCCAGGTGCTCCGGCACCGGATCGCGGACCTGGCCGTCGAGATCGAGTGCACCCGCCTGCTCGTCTACCGCACCGCCGCGCTGGTCGACCGCGATCCCGCGCGCGTGCTGCCCCGCCAGTCGTCGATGGCGAAACTCAAGGCCACCGAGGTCGCCCGCCGGGTCGCGCTGGACGGCATGCAGATGATGGGCGGGTACGGGTACGCCACCGAGTTCGACATGGAGCGCCACGTCCGCGCCGCGCTGGTCTCCACGGTCTACGGCGGCACCAGCGAGATCCAGCGCGACATCATCGGCAAGACCTACGGACTCTAGCGTTTATCCCCCCTTTCGCCGGGTACGCGTACGTATCCGCTGGTCAGGGGGTTGTTATGGGTCTGCAGACGCTCGCCACGGGCATCGACACCGCCGGGGTGCACCTCGACGCCGATATCATGCTGCCGGACCAGGCGATCGGCGTGGTGCTGTTCGCACACGGCAGCGGCAGCTCCCGGCACAGCCCGCGCAACACGCTCGTCGCGGAGGAACTGCACCGTCACCGCCTCGGCACGATCCTGCCCGACCTGCTCACCTGGGACGAGGCCGCCGAGGACGCGCGGGAGGCCGCCCGCGGCGAAAAGGATCAGGCAATGAAGTCTGCCGAATTCTCCAGTGCGGATTACAAGGCCGACCGAGAGCACACCGCCCGGCAGTGGCAGCTGTTTGCGGAGCAGTGGCAGGAGCTGGCCCTCAC
>CAKUMG010001718.1 GCA_934667465.1 uncultured Actinoplanes sp.
GTCGCCCATCTCCCGCAACGGCTGGTGCACGGTGCTCAGCGGCGGCTGTGCGTTCGCGGCGAGCGGCAGATCGTCGAAACCGACGACCGCCACATCACCCGGTACGCTCCGGCCGGACTCGATCACGGCCTGCATCGCACCGGTCGCGGACAGGTCGTTGTGCGCGAACACGGCGTCGAACCCGGTGCCGGCGCTGCGCAGCACGGCCTCGCGGCCGCACCGGTAGGAGAAGTCGCCCTCGAAGACCAGCGCCGGATCGATCGGCAGCCCGGCCTCCGCGTAGGCGTCGGCGAATCCGGCCACCCGCTCGCGCGTGCAGCCGAACGTGACCTTGCCGGTGATCACGAGTGGCCGGTGCCGGCCGAGCGCGATCAGGTGCTCACCGGCCGAGCGCGCGCCCGACCGGTTGGTGGTGCCGACCGACGGGAACATCGGCCGGCGCGCGGCCCGGTCGTCGATCAGCACGACCGGCAGCCCGCCCGCGTAGAGTTCCGCGATGTAGCCGGTCTGCCCGTCCGGTTCGACGACCAGCAGGCCGTCGAACGCGCGGGCGGAGACCTGCTGCGCGAACTGGCGCATCGAGTCCTCGCCGCGGTTGACCGTGAACAGCAGCAGGCCGTAGCCCGCCGCCTCCATCGCGTCGACCGCACCCTGCAGCACCTCGCCCATCCAGGGCCAGGTCAGCGACGGCACGAGCATGCCGACGATCCGGGTCCGGCCGCGCGCCAGGCCGACCGCCCGGGCGCTGGGCACGTAACCGAGCGCGGCGATCACCCGCCGGACCCGGTCCGCGGTCTGCGCGTCGAGGTCGTCCTTGCCGTTCAGCACCCGGGAGACGGTGGTCTTGCTGACGCCCGCCGCCGCAGCCACGTCCGCGATGGTGATCGTCAATCCACTCACCCCCTGAGCTGTATCGGCACGGTCGACGACGGGCGCGGAACCGGTTGCGGAAGCGGTTCCGTGGGGGGAGTCAACCGGAGTGAGCTGGGCCACGTCAATCACGGTGAGGTAACGAACCATGGCTAACTTCAAGCCTTGTAGAAAGTGCGAGAGAACGCTCTCTCGGAATAGGGACGTTCCGTCACGCATCACCCCTGATCACTAACCGTCGCGATCGAAACGTTATGATTTGGATCTGGCCCGATGCTCCGCTTGACTGGCCACCGTGAGAGCACTTGTGGTGGGTCTCGGCGTCTCCGGAATGGCCGCGGCGATCGCACTGTCCGGGGCCGGCTGGACGCCGGTGATCGTGGAGCGCGCACCCGCACGGCGCACCGGCGGCTACTTCGTCGGCCTGTTCCCCGCGGGCAAGAAGGCCGCGGACCGGCTGGGCGTTCTCGACCGCATGCATCTGCGCACCCCCGCCGATCATCGGACCTGGGCAGTCGACGCGGGTGGCATGCGACGGCGCAGCATCGGCTTCCTGGACCAGCCCGGTCAGCCCGAGGGCACCATGCGCGGCGACGTGGAGGCCGCGCTCTGGGACGGCCTCTCCCCGGAC